>JAKASH010000139.1 GCA_021828225.1 Acidobacteriota bacterium
GCTGCAGACTTGCCAGGTGGCCTGTGCCAGGTTCAGCCGGGCCGCCCTGGTCAGATCTTTAGCCTGTTCCACCATGATCTTGCGTTTGCCCGCAGTCTGAATGTTGAAAAGAAGATCCAGGCTGTACAGATAGGGGCTGGGAATTCCGGGCCGCAGGCGGAAGGTGGGATTCGGCCGCTCGCCCGCAGTTACGACCGCAGCCTTTGCGGCGCTCACCTGCGCACGGGCTTGCTGAAGAGCCGGGCTGTAGTAGATCGCCGCCAGGGTGAGCATCTTCAGGCTCCAGGACTTCACCGGCCAGGGATTCGGCTTGTGACCGAGATCCTTCTCCAGGAACTTTTCGAGAGCAGGATTATTGAGCGTTCGAGCCTGAAGTGATGCGGCGGATGCTGAAGGAGTAAGCGGAATCGGATGATAGTGCTGGACCTTCATGCACCCCGCCGAAAGCAGGGTTCCAAGACAGAGAACCATCAAGAGAAGACTGGATTTCATGACACCTACCCGAGTTCGTAAAGACGTGCCCATCTGAAAGACCGGGCAAGGCCACTAGTTGGCCCTGCAAGCTTGAGGTCAGGAGAATCGGTCCACGGGAGTGGGGGAACCGGAATTGAGGCTTGGAAGATGAGGCCGGGCTGTTATGGCTCAGCTTTTCGCCATAGCAGGCCGTTTCGCGAGCAGGCTACTCCGCTAGTCCCCTCGATGCTCCTCAAGAGACTTAGATGCCGGCACGCAAGCCCAAAAGTTGCAAGCCCCGGAAAGAAGATGAGCCCCGGTGGACCGAAAATGGATGGAAGTTTCTAAATTCGGAGAGGAGTTGGCGGTGAGTGAATGGAAGCCGGCAGAAGACGCGGTTCGCAGGCAATCGGCCCGAGCACGGAAGCGACGATTCCCGCGCGCACGGAGTTGTGCGGAAGCGAGCACCGCTCTCGTAGCTTCTTGGCCTGAAGGATGACGAAAGAGAAAGCGCAGGCAACAAGCGTCACGCCACCGCCGGCGTTGAAAAGGATATCGTGAACTTCGTGACGTGGCCCGTCCCAGTGGTCGAAAGTCTCGGCCACCGGGCCCACCGCATACCACCCGATCCAGAGCAGTACGATAATCCTGAGCAACCGTCGTTTCACAGGACCTTTATACCGCAAAGTGAGTTCGCGGGTCAAATTTGAAAAGACGCTGTGGGTTTGAAGATGACGATGAGAAGGTAAAATTCTGTCGCAACGGAGGAAAGAACCCGGCGGACACCAGCCTTCACATGGTCGCTACAAATCGCACGCAAGCCGGCGAAGGCACCCGGAGCGATTGGCCCGTCGGCGACAGGCGCCCAGTCTTCTGATCGATGCGAAAAACCACCAGGCTGTCGGATGCCTGGTTGCCCACCAGCAGGTATGAACCTGTCGGGTCAATGGCAAAATGGCGCGGAATTTTTCCCTGGGTGGAAACGCGCTCAACTGCGGTCAGCGTGCCCTTTTGCGAATCCACGGCAAACACGGCAATGCTGTCATGGCCCCGGTTGGAGCCGTAGACAAACTTTCCGGAAGGACTCACCGCGATCTCGGCGCCGTCGCTTTGCCCCTTGAAACCGTTGGGGAGAGTCGAGACCGTTTGCAGCTTGCGCAATGCTCCGCGGGCCGCGTCGTATGAAAACGTCGTGATCGTGGACTTCAACTCGTTGATCAAATAGACGAATCGCCCGCTCGGAGCGAAAGCGATGTGGCGCGGTCCGGAGCCGGGAGCGACCATGGCATAAGCAGGGTCGTTCGGCTCAAGCGTGCCGGTCTTCTCGTCAAAACGATAGACGAACACCTTGTCCAACCCAAGGTCGCTGGAAAGGGCGTAGCGGTTGTCCGGCGAGACATTGATCCAGTGCGCGTGGGGTCCTTCCTGCCGGTCAGGATTGACGCTCGTGCCGGCGCGCCGATCAAAGGCGGTTATCTTGCCAAGACGACCGTCGTCCAGCAAATGAATTACTTCCACGCTGCCACTTCCGTAATTAGCCACCAGAACGGATTTCGCCGCTCTGTCCAGCGACACGTAACAGGGGATGGTGCCGCCCGAGGCAACTTCATTGAGGAACCGCAGTTTCCCTGTCCTCCGATCGATCGTAAAGGCTCTGACCGCACCGCTCTTTTTGCCTTCGTGCCGGGCGACTTCCTTCGTGGCATAAAGAAACCGGCCGCGAGGGTCGGTGGTGACAAAGGTTGGATTGACGGCCTCGGTGGCCAGTCCCAACGAAGTCAGTTGGCCGGTTGTAACATCAAAGCGAAAGGCGTGAATCCCTCTCCCTTTGGCCTTATTGTAAGTGCCGACGTAAACAAGATATTCGCGCACAGCATCACCCCGATCTACGACTTGAGAGCTACGGCTCATGGGCATGGAGTATAACTCCATCGGGCTGTTCTGGGGTTGGTTCTTTTTCCGAGGACTACGGAGTGCCGGGGCTGGGAATTGGTCGAAAGTCGTCGGAGGGGCTGTAGCCATACTGGCAGGCGCGGTGGTTCTCGCTTACGCGTCTTCCCATGAAGGCGCGGCGTCTCCTCACCGAGCCTTTGCCGGAATGGCGGTCGCCATCGGCGCGGGGCTCATGTTTGGTACCATGTATATCCCTATGCCGTAAGGCATACTTGAGTGGCATGAATCCAGTCTCGTTTGTTACGGTCTTTACCGTCGGCGAAGTCATCACCATGTCCACTCTCGCCATTGCCTTCAGTGGGGGTGTTGGGCAGGTTGTGCATGAGGTAAGCCGGGCGCGGCCAGATCTCTTTTGGCTCTTCTTGGGCGGATTCTGCGGGGCGGTGGGCGACCTTTTCCAGAACTATGCTGCCAAGTACATTGGCATCGGGAGTGGCATTCCGCTCTCAAACACCAACCAACTATGGGGGCTGGCGTGGGGGGCTTAGTGTTCAGTGAATTCGTCAGATGAGAAAACACAACACTGTGGCTGGTCATAGCGGGCTCGGTGACAATGATTCTAGGTGCAATTGCTATCACCAGTGCCGTGGCACCGGAAGACGAACAGGCTTCCGCACAGGAGGCCGTTGCTCGCGTGGGCACGCTTTGGGAACCACCATTGTCAGATCAGGAGCAGGCACACGCAGAGGAGGGCCGTCATGTCTGATTTCACTGTTACAAATTGGTTCGGAGACGTAGTTTCGCATCCTCAGAGTATTGGTTGAGGCACACTCGGCCGATGACATCGCATCCATTCTAAGAGACCCGGCCAAATACCCGTCCCCGGTACGGGCCGTCGGCTCCGCCCATTCCACGACGCACTGCGCTGTCGCGGACGGCGGCACCATGATTCAGATGGCCTCCATGAATCGTATCCTGAGTTATACCGGAGACACTGTCACTGTCGAGGCTGGGGCTCTCTATATTGATATTGCCAAAGAGCTCGAGAACATGCATTTGCAGCACTACGTGAATACCGAGATTGGCAATCTCTCCGCAGGAAGCGCAGCATGCACGGGAACGAAAGACGAGTCGATGCCGGGCGAATGCCAGGCGCCACTGAACTCGTGACGTCTGCCGGTGGCTGCCCTGACTGATTGCCCTTGCGTCCAGCTCCGTTTGATGGTATATGTGCAAGGGTCTAAACCTATCAGGGCTAATCAGAAGAGAAAACAGGGGCAGTACTCGGATAAGCGCAGTCTGCAGGTTCGTCAAGCACCTGCTTACCGGAGGGTTCATCCATGGCTCGTCTGTCGATGCCCATTACGATGCTGAAGCAGCACTACACCGTGGTGGTGATCGGGTCCGGCTACGGCGCCTCCATCGCCGCCTCGCGCCTGGCGCGCGCGGGCCAGCAGGTCTGCGTGCTGGAGCGCGGCAAGGAATTCCAGCCGGGCGAGTACCCGGATACGGAGCTTCACGCGCTCGATGAAATACAGGCCGAGTTGCCCGGCGAACACATCGGCTCCAGGGCCGGGCTCTACGAATTCAATGTCAATGAGGACATCAACGTCTTCAAGGGATGCGGGCTGGGCGGAACGTCACTGGTCAACGCCAACGTGGCGCTGCGCGCCGAACCGCGCGTCTTTGACGATCCTCGATGGCCGAAGGCGCTGCGGGACGATCTGGCGGCGGGACTTGAGGCGGGTTACGGCCACGCGGAGGAGATGTTGAAGCCCGTCCCTTATCCCACTTCCGGCTTCCCCGCCCTGCCCAAGCTGGAGGCGCATGAACTTTCGGCAAGAAAGATGGGCGCGCCCTTTGAGCGCACGCCCATCAACGTCAACTTCACGGTGAAAGGCAGGAATCACGTGGGGGTGGAACAGCAGCCGTGCGTGTGCTGCGGGGATTGCGTGACGGGGTGCAATTACGCGGCCAAGAACACGCTGATCATGAACTACCTGCCCGACGCCCAGAACCACGGTGCAGAAATTTATACCGAGGTAGACGTGCAGTGGGTGGAACAGAGCGGCGGCCGGTGGCTGGTCCACGGCGAAGTGCTGGGCGTGGGGAGAGAGAAATTCAACGCTCCGGAATTAACGGTGAGCGCTGATCTTCTGATCCTGGGCGCCGGATCGCTGGGATCGACCGAGATCCTGCTGCGCTCGAAGGCGCATGGCCTGGCGCTTTCCGGCCAGGTGGGCCAGCACTTCACCGGCAACGGCGACGTGCTGGGCTTCGCGTACGACACGGACGACGTGATCAACGGCGTGGGCTGGGGACACCACCGGCCGGGCGAGATTCCTCCCGTGGGGCCGTGCATCACCAGCGTCATCGACTTGCGCCAGCATCCGCAACTCGATGACGGCATGATCATCGAGGAAGGCTCGCCGCCGGGCCCGATTGCCGGATTTCTGCCCGGAGCGCTCTCGGTGGCTGCGGACCTGCTGGGGCGCGAGGCGATGACCGGCGCGGAGAAGGAGTTCCGTGAAGGCATGCAACGCCTGGCAAGCTGGGTGGACGGACCCTACCACGGCGCCATCCACAATACGCAGACTTATCTGGTGATGACCCACGACGACGGCGCCGGACGGATGGCGCTCGAAAACGACCGGCTGCGCATCCACTGGCCGGGCGTGGGCGACCAGCCGATTTTCAAAAAAGTGAACGCACGCCTGGAACAGGCCTCCGAGGCGCTGGGCGGGACGTTTGTCCACAATCCGCTGTGGACACAACTGCTGCACAACAGCCTGATCACGGTGCATCCGCTGGGCGGATGCGTGATGGGCGAAGACGCCGCGCACGGCGTGGTGAACCACAAAGGGCAGGCGTTCTCCTCCTCCGAGGGCGCGGACGTTTACAAGGATCTTTACGTGATGGACGGCTCGGTGGTCCCCCGGCCGCTCGGCGTGAATCCGCTGCTCACCATCTCGGCGCTGGCGGAGCGCGCCGTGGCGATTGCCGCCCAGGACCGCGGCTGGGACATCCAGTATGACCTGCCTTCCGCTCCGGCTGAGCCACCGGCGCCGCAGAAGGTGGGCATTGAATTCACCGAGACGATGAGCGGATACTTCTCAACCAGCGTCAAAGACGATTACCAGCGCGGCGAGGAACTGGGCAGGAAAGAAAACTCGCCTTTCACTTTCACGCTGACCATCGTCTCCGAAGATGTCGAGGCGACGGTAGCCGATCCTCAGCACGAAGCGCGCATGGTGGGAACGGTCATTGCGCCTGCGCTTTCACAGCACCCGCTGACGGTGAACAACGGAAAGTTCAACCTGTTTGTGGTTGATCCGAAGGAGCCGGCGACGCGCCGCATGTGGTACAAGATGCCGCTGGCCGCCCAGGACGGCCGCGTCTACTTCTTTGAAGGCTTTAAGCTGATCCGCGACCATCCCCTGACCGACGTGTGGGCCGACACCACCACGCTCTACATCACGGTGTACGACGGCGCGGACAATCAGGCGCCGGTGCTGGGCAAAGGAATTCTCATTATTCGCCCGCAGGACTTTCTGCGCCAGTTGACAACCATTCGCGCCACCAACGCGGCGAATCTCGCACAGCGGCTTGAGGCGGAAGCGAGCTTTGCCCGCTTCTTCCTGGGCGTGCTGGCCCAGAAATACGGCAGGATTTTCAGGACGCCGGGCAAGGCCTGACGGAGACAAGGCGGGAACGAGCGCCCGCGGAGACCATCGGATGCCAACTCTCAGGGACACCGTCATCCCCTTCCACGCCGGAGACGGGTTTGAGTGCAACCTGATCCACGTGGAAGGCGACAAGCCCGCGACGAAAGGGCCGGTGCTGCTGGTGCACGGCGCCGGAGTGCGCGCCAACATTTTTCGCGCGCCCACCCGCGAGAACATCGTCGCTTTTCTCATCGGCCACGGCTACGACGTCTGGCTGGAGAACTGGCGCGCCAGCATCGACCTGCCTCCCAACCGCTGGACGCTGGACCAGGCTGCCGTCTACGACCATCCGGTGGCCGTGCGAACAATCACGGAGCTCACCGGAGCGAGTGAAATCAAGGCGGTGATCCACTGCCAGGGTTCCACCAGCCTGATGATGGCGGCGGTGGCGGGATTGCTGCCGCAGGTGAAGACCATCGTTTCCAACGCCGTCTCGCTGCATACCATCATTCCGGATTTTTCCGCGTTTAAGATCAGGTACGCGATGCCCCTGATCAAAAGCGCCACCGACTATCTCGATCCGCAGTGGGGACTGCATGCGCCGACGATGACGGCCAAGGTGGTCAATTCGATCGTGCAGCTTACCCATCACGAGTGCCACAACCCCGTTTGCAAGGAAGTCAGCTTCACGTACGGCAGCGGGCATCCGGCGCTGTGGCGGCACGAGAACCTGAGCGACGAGACTCACGAGTGGTTGAAGCAGGAGTTTGCGAAGGTTCCGCTCACCTTCTTTGAACAGATGAAACGGTGCGTCGAGCGCGGCCATCTGGTCAGCGTCGACGGAAAGAAAGAGCTGCCCGAGGATTTCCTGGCGCAGCCTCCGCAGACCGACGCGCGCTTCGCGTTTTTCGCCGGCGAGAAGAACCTCTGCTTCCTGCCCGAGAGCCAGGTCCGAACCTGGGAATATTTCGATTCGCATTGCCGGAATTACCATACCTTGCACACTCTGCCGGGCTACAGCCATCTGGACGTTTTCATGGGCTCGACGGCAGCCCGTGACGTTTTCCCGCTGATGCTCGCGGAACTGGACAAGCCACAGTGAGGTACAGCCATGTCAATCCCGAAGCGAGTGCTGAACGCCGCCGGACGTTATTCCTTGGTGGACGGAATTCCGTTCAAGCTGCCGATCTCCTGCGAGAAATCACCCGTGCTGATGGCGGCCTTTCCGATCAACGCGGAAAAGGCCCGGGCGCTGATGCCCGGCAATGAAATCTTTCCGCTCAAGGTGTGGAACCGCGGCCTGCTGATGATCACGGTCGTCGACTACCGCGTCACGACGATCGGCAAG
>JAKASH010000140.1 GCA_021828225.1 Acidobacteriota bacterium
TAACACAGCCCCGGCGAACTATTCGGAGCGCGACCTGCGGGAAGCCTTCCTGGTTCCTTTTCGCGCGGCTGTCCGGGATGCCCAGGTGGGAAGCGTCATGGCCGCCTACAATGAGATCAATGGCGGCATCCCCTGCCACATTAATCACTGGCTGCTGGAAGACGTTCTGCGAGGGGAATGGGGATTTCGCGGCTACGTCACCTCGGACGGCGCGGGGCTCGAGATGCTGGTCAACACGCACCACATCGCCGCCGATTACGCCGGGGCGGCGCGCATGGCGCTCGCGGCAGGACTTGATTACGACCGCTCAGATGGGTCCGTCTATGCCACCCTGGCGGACCAGGTGCGCGCGGGCAAAATTCCGGAAAGCGAAATCGACCGGGCTGTGTCGAAAATCCTCGCGGTGAAGTTCCGTCTGGGGCTGTTTGAAGATCCGTACGCTGATCCCAACTACGCGGAGCGGATCACCAACTCCGAACCGCACCGCAAACTGGCGCTGGAAGTGGCGCAGAAGGCCATCGTGCTTCTGAAGAACGGAGGCAATCTGCTGCCTCTTGATCTGAAGAAATACAAAACCATCGCGGTGATCGGTCCGGACGCAGCCAGCGTGCACCTGGGCGGCTACAGCCGGCCGCCCGGGGGACGCGGTGTGAGCCTTCTGCAGGGTATTCGGGAGCGCGCCGGCTCATCAGCGCATGTGGTCTACGCCGAAGGCTGCCAGATAACCGTCCGCGTTCATGGCAAAGTCGAGCTTCCCAATCCGAAGGTTCAAATCGAAAGCATCCGCGCCGCAACCGAGATGGCGCGCAAAGCAGATGTAGCCATTCTGGTCCTGGGTGGCAATGAAGAGACGTGCCATGAGGCGAGCATCCGGAACCCGGGGGACCGGGACTCACTCGGCATGGTTGGCCTTCAAAACCGGTTGGTTCAGTCAGTCGTCGAAACCGGGACCCCGACGGTCGTCTTCCTGATCAATGGCCGTCCGCTTTCGATCAACTATGCGGCTGAACACGTGCCGGCTATCCTGGAAGGCTGGTACCTGGGCCAGGAGGGCGGCACCGCCGCGGCCCAGGTGCTGTTTGGAGATGTCAACCCGGGCGGCAAGCTCACAATCACCTTTCCGCGCTCCGTAGGCGAGCTGCCGGCTTACTACTACCACAAGCCTTCGGCCGATGTGCCCTACCTGTTTGAGAAGCACGGCCCGCTTTTCCCCTTTGGCCACGGCTTGAGCTATACCACCTTCAGTTTTTCCAACCTCAGGCTTACGCCCGCCCGGATAGCATCTGAAGGCGAGACGACCGTCAGAGTGGAGGTGACCAACACCGGTTCGCGGGCGGGCGACGAGGTTGCACAGCTTTACCTGCGCGACCGGGTGAGCAGCGTAACGCGGCCGGTCAAGCAGTTGGCGGGCTTCCGCCGGGTCCACCTAAAGCCGGGCGAGACGCAGACGGTGCGATTCAAGCTGACGCCCGAGGAACTCGGCTTTTACAACGCGGATATGCACTGGATTGTCGAGCCGGGCGCGTTCGACATCATGGTCGGTTCGAGTTCGGCCCAGACAATCAGCACAACGCTCGAGGTGGTTTAGAGAATCGACCAGATGCAGCCTGGCCAGCGGAAATCACGCAGTTGGTGGTGGTAGCCACGCATCGTGAGTGCTGAGCGTGGGCCATATCCCTTGAAGAACCTACGGTTAAATCTAACTGCGATTTAACTGTGGCTCCCCTCTGAACAGACGCTCCCACAAAGGCGAAGCGGAGTATAATTGCACGCGACGGCGAAGGCAGAATTGCAATTCCCGCATCTTCAGGGTTGCCGGTCCAAGCCGGTGACAGCTTTGCGCGAAGACGCCGCAGGATGCCTGCCAGGCAGGGGCGGCGGAATCCACTGGTTTTGCGAGGAGGAGTGATGCAACGTCGAACATTTCTTCGAGCAGCAGGACTGGGAGGCGCGGCGACAGTGGCCGGCCGCGGTGTTGCGGGCTCGGCGCCTGGCGCTGTCAACGCTGCCGATTCATCCTTTCCGTCAAAGGCTTCCGGAATGAAGATCACGCGAATTCGTTTCTACCACAATCCCCAATCGCCCCCGGCCTTTAATCAGAGCTTCAACATCGTGACCGTGGAAACCGACCAGGGGATCACGGGCGTGGGCGAAGGCGGGTCACCGGACACCGTGAAGCAGTGCGCCGCCATGATCATCGGCGAAGACCCGATGCGCATTGAACACTTGTGGCAGATGATGTTTCGTGGCTACTTTTATCCTGCCGGCCGCGAGAAGCTGGATGCCCTGGGAGCCATCGACCTGGCGCTCTGGGACATCAAAGGGAAGGCGTTGGGTGTGCCGGTCTATGAGCTGCTGGGCGGGCTTTCGCGCAACCATGTGGAGTGTTACTCAACGGGCTTTCCTCGCCAAGGCACGCTCAAGGAAAGCGCGCGCGCCTGCATGGAAGCAGGTTTTCGCGCCTTCCGCTTTGCCACCGCCGACCCATCCAGCGGACAGGGCTTCAATTCGCACCAGGCGGTCCGCAAGACTTTTCAGGATTGCGCCGAGATTCGCGAGGGAGTTGGTCCTGACGGAGACTGGGCGCTGGATTTTCACACTCGCTTCGATTTCCCCAGCGCCGTGCGCCTCTCCACTCTGATCGAGCCGCTGGAGCCTTATTTCGCGGAAGACCTGGTCCGCTCGGAAAACTCCGGGGTTTATCGTGAGCTGCGCGCGCATGTTAAAGTGCCCATCGCAGTGGGCGAGCAGTTTGGCAGCAAGTGGGACATCCGGTGGCTCATCGAAAACCAGTTGATCGATTTCTCGCGCGCGACGCTGCCAAACGTCGGCGGCATCACGGAATATATGAAAATTGCGGCGCTCTGCGATACGCACTATGTCGGGCTGATTCCCCATTTCACAGGCCCGGTTTCAGAGGCGGCGCTGGTCCACTGCTGCGGCGTTTTTCCGGGGCCGGTCATGATGGAAATGCTCGGCACCGGCATTCACCATTATGCTCACCTGCCGCAATTCTACGATTTCCGAAACGGGAAGCTCTGGCCCAATCGCCGTCCGGGACTGGGAGTGGAGCTCGACACGAAACCGCTGCAAATGGCCGCCGAAATCACAGAGATCTCGCGGCCCATTCCCATGCTCCATCGCCCCGACGGATCGATTACAAACTGGTAAGCCGGATGGGCGAGCGTCTTTAGTAAAAGCAGCTTCTGGTGCGCAGGGCAGCAGGTTTGCTTTATTACTTCATAACCGGAGGGAACTAATGGACCAGAATAACGACCGCAGGAAGCAGACCAGAAGGGAGTTTTTGAAAGCGGGCGCAGGAGCGTTAGGAGCCCTCGGCGTGGCCGGCAGTTCATTGGGCGCGACGCCAGGCAGGACAGCCGCGGGAGATCCGAGGCCTAACTTTGTTTTCTTTCTGGGCGAAGGAGTGCGAGCGGATGAATTCAGTGCAAGCAGAATACAAGGCTGGGACGCGAACGGACTCAGCGCGATGGGGAACAAAATGATCTCCACGCCGCATCTGGACCGCATTGTCCACGAGGGCATCACCTTTCACAACGCTTTTGTCACCTACGCTCTCTGCCTGCCCTCGCGGGCGTCGATCCTCACCGGCCTTTATCCCCACCAAACCGGGGCCATCGACAACCGCAGCCGCCATATTCCTGAGAGTGTCCCGACGATTGCCGACATGCTGCGCGAAGCTGGCTATGAGGTGGCCTTTTTCGGCAAGGTTCATGTGCACGACATGAGCAAACGCAATTGGGATACATTCTTTGGAGTTGAGGAAGCCGGCGCGAACTACTATCGGCCAGTCCTGATCGAGAGCCATCACGGAGTGGTCCAGCCGCCCAAAGAGTATCACGGTTACGTTGACCACATTATCGTAGACCGGGCGCTCGAGTGGCTGAATCAGAAACATGACAAGCCTTACTGTCTCTTCATGTGGTTCATCGCGCCGCATGCTCCGTTCTACCGGCCGCGGCACCTGCTCGACTTATATAATGGCGTGCCGATTCCCAAGCCCGTTACATTTGACGACGACTTGAAAGGTTATCCCGGCAAGCCGCTGGCGTTTAAGAATGCCTACAACAAGATCGGAACCACCGTTCTCGGGAATGACGACCCGCGCTCCCTTGAGGAGCTTGTGAAGGACCATTGCGCCGGGGTGGTGGACAACGATGCCAACGTTGGCAGGATCATGGATGCGCTCGAGAAGGCAGGAACCCTGGATGACACTGCGATTGTCCTCAGCGCGGATCACGGATTCTTTCTCGGAGAATGGCGGTTCTACGACAAGCGCTTCATGCACGAGCCTTCGATCCGGGTGCCTCTCGCGATCCGCTATCCGCGCATGATCCGAGCCGGCTTAATCCCTGACGAGATGGCTCTGAATATCGATATTCCTCCAACCATATTGGAACTGGCCGGGGTGAAATCTCCCGATTGGCAGGACTGGGTCCAGGGACGGAGCCTTGTTCCCTTCATGAAAGGCACGCCACCGTCTGACTGGCGCAAGGACTGGCTCTACGAATACTATGAGTGGCCGGGCGTAGAAGAGGTCAAGCCGAACCGCGGCGTCCGCACCACCCGCTACAAGATGATTCACTATTTTCTACCGCCTGAGGAATTCGAACTCTACGATCTTCAGGAAGACCCGGGAGAACTTCACAACCTTTACGGCGATCCGCGCTACGCAACGCTGGCCAGAGATCTCCTGCATCGCATTGACGAGCTTCGAAAAGAAACCGGCGACGTCTACACTTACGAGATGCCCAACTCCCAGGAGTTCGAACGCCAGAAGATGTGAGAATCTCTCGATAAGAAGTGGTTTCAAGGAGCCCGGAACTTAGGGATTTCTAAGGATTCTTCTTGAGTTCCTGCTTCTTGAGGTGATCGACCAGTCTTTTCCGCACGGCCTGGATATGTTCGACCATCAGTCTGGCTGCCGTTTCTCGCTGTCCTTTTTCAAGAGCCTCGAGAATGCGGATATGCTGCTTTATCGAACTTTGGCCGGTCAGCTCAAACGTCTGGCGACGCAGGATCGTCATCTGGTTGTGCATACTTTCGAGCATCTTGCGCAGACGTGAATTGTTGCTTGCCTTGGCCAGAGTCGTGTGAAACGCGGTGTCCCTGCGGATGTAATTAGGCTTGTCATTCTTTTCAAGGTAGGATTGGGCCGAATGGGCAATCTCATGCAGATGGGCCAGGGTCTTTGAATCGAGCACCGCGTTACGCACGACGAGCGCTTCCAACACCTCGCGCAGTTCGTAAATCTCTTCCACATCATGAATTGAAAACTCGCGCACGAAGGCGCCGCGGCGGGGGATGATGGTAATCAACCCCTCAGACTCAAGCCGGTTCAAGGCCTCGCGAATCGGGGACTTGCTGATTCCATAGCGATTCGCAAAGTAGGCCTCAGTAAAATGCTGTTGTCCGTCCAGTCTGCCCGTAACAATCTCATCCCGGATAGACCGATAGGCCTGTTGGGTGAGGTTCTCTGGTATTTTGAGTTTCAATGTTTTCTCTCTCAGGTGGTTCTGGCTCGGGCCCTCTGTGCTACCACCTTTTGTTAGTTCTAATTATTTATACCACACAGCAGAGATAATGCTTATTCCGGAACGTGCTCGCAGCGTAGTGGAAGAACTGACTCTACACCGCACAGGGCGCACTCTTGCCATTCAGTTAGCAGGAGCAAGTCCCCTTTCCCTGCCATTCTTGCATCCATCATTGCAGCTCTTCGCGCAACTTTCGAGATCCGCCATTTCATTCCGTGACGGACACTCGATTCCCGGCTGGAACAGGAAGGGTAAAACCTGCGTGCGGGATGTAGGCGATTCGCGTACCCTCCGGCATCCTGGAGAGTTCACTCTCAATTGCGGTTTGCGGGTCGGGCGTGGGATGCAGGTGGCAGCGCCGCACAAAGGATTCCGGCAACCCCGAAACCAGAAGGATGCGTATGCGCTCGCCCATCTGCAAGACCCAATAAGCCTTATGTCCACCCACTACAAATTTCGAGCGCAGTTCCTGTTCCATCTCTGACGAGCTCGAAAATCTTTCCACCCATTCCTCAAAAGCTGGATGGCCCGCGCCGTCCGGGCACTCCGCAAAATAGACGAGGACTCCGCCCGGCCGCAACGCCCGCGCCGCATTCTCCATCCCCTTGTGCGCCTGTCTCAGGTCAATGTCAAAGGGAAAGCCTCCAGCGCTCGCCAGAACCATATCATAGGGCTGGTCGAATGGAACCTGATACATTCGATCCACCGTTTCGCATCCTACTCGATGAGCCTGCTCGAAATGGCCGGCGACGACCCGAACCAATTCGCCGGCAGGGCTTAACACGACGTTCAGCAGGAAGTCCGGGCCGAACATCCGGCAAGCTTCAAGCAAATCCTCATGGGCGGGATTGCCATCGAGCGTCCCGGCGCGGCACCGCGGGTCAAGAATGAGCCTGTGATTGAACGTCGTCGTCTCCGCGCCCGCCACGCCCGGAACCAGACCCTTGCGGCCTCCGCTGTAGCCCGCGATCAAATGATAGATAATCTCTCCCGTCAGGATAACCCGGTCGGCTTCGCGGACCCGCCGGTTGATCCAGACCTCGTTGCCCCGGCTGGTGCGTCCGATGTGGACCAGATTCTCCCGGTCGTAACAGTCGTGGTCGTAGAGAGCAATCCTGCGCGCGACTTCCTCACCGACAACATGGCGCTGCTCTTCGAGCGATTGCCGGCGGTGAATGCCCAGCGCAAAAACAATAAAGATATCACGGTCGGGGACACCTGCGGCATTCAACTCATCCATCAGGACAGGAAGAAACATCTCGCTGTGGACCAAGCGTGTGATGTCATTGACCAGCACTGCCACCCGCTCACCGGGCTTGACCACTTTCGAGAGGGGCGGTGTGCCGATGGGATTGCGCAGGGCGGAGCGGACGGCAGCGGGGGGATCAGGCAGGGCCGGCTGCGGCTTCGTCGCCAGCCTTTCACACTCTACCCCTCTTGCCAGGCGAACCAACCTGACACCCCTGCCGTACCCAAATAAGAGTTCCATCTGTTCGTATAATATATCTCGTATCAGGCACGATCACAACATTCGCTCAGACCTCTGGCCTGAAGGAGATAATGGGCTGATGGCGGCGGGCATTTTCTTGAGAACGCTGCCCTGAAGGCTGCAGGCCATAGGCGCACACCCAAGGCACAGTAATTTCAGGTCGTCCGGAGATCCGCAGGCTCGACAACATTCAACATCGAGCCCATCGGATTCTGCGGCCGTGGCCAGGGACGTTTTTTTCAACGCGCCTTACGCGCTTCGATAAAGCTTTGTCATGACGAACTCGCGATGGCCGA
>JAKASH010000141.1 GCA_021828225.1 Acidobacteriota bacterium
CAAAGGCTGGAGGGAAGTGAGCTGATCGATCGAGACCTTCGAATGTTCGAAATAGCTTTTTGTGAGCGGTGTGAACACGAGACCCGGGCAGATGGAGTTGACGCGGACACCTTGCCGGCCGAAGTCGACCGCCAGGTTTTGCGTCAGTGACAGCAGACCGCCCTTTGCCACTCCGTATGGGAAAGCATTGCCCTGGGCCCTCACCGCGTGTGTGGAGGCGATGTTGATGATCGAGCCACCGCCTGAGCTGATGATCATCGGCAGAGCATGCTTCGCGCACAGCCAGGCGCCTTTCAGGTCAACTCCGAGAGACTTGTCCCAATCCGCCTCCTCCAGCGTCGTTGCGTTTTTGAACACATAAATGCCGGCTGAATTTACCAGGATGTGCAGGCTGGACGTGAGCTTGCGGATCTCATCAAAAGCCGCTGAGACCTGGGCTGCTGAAGAGACGTCCGCCGTCACGGCTGCCGCCTGGCCGCCCGCCTGTTCGATCTCATGGGCTACCGCTGCTGCGGCCTCCGCGTTCTGATCCAGAATGATCGTGAAGGCTTTTTGCCTGCTGAAAGTGACGGCCGTGGAACGGCCAATCCCGGAGCCTCCTCCGGTAATCAGAGCCACTTTGTTTGCCAGCATTGTCATCGTCATTTCTGCTCAGGAGGCTGGAGGTCTTCCTCGCGAAATCCTCCCAGGTCAATGTCCGGTTGATCGAGCACCATGCCTAGTTGGCGCTTGTTGAAGATGAGAACGATGGTGTTGGGTACAAGGACCTCCGGAGAATGGCGGGTCCCGCGTGGAATCACCGTAAAATCGCCTCGACCGAGTTCGACGGATCCCGCTTCTGTATCGATTCTCAGTCGGCCCTCAAAAATAAACCAGCCTTCGTCTCCGTGCGGGTGGTAGTGCCACGGGAAGCGGCCTACCGTCTTGGCCACTCGAACGGTATAATCCTGGTCCACAGTGATCACGTGGAAGTTGGTGCGGGGCGGGTGGGGCGCCAGCAACTCCAGAAGATTGATTTTTGGGGGTTGCCACATGCTATCTCTTCCTCATTCCTTTCAAGCCCGTGCTGATATCCACTTTCCATTTTAGCTCGTGAATATCTGGTGCGGAGTGGTCGATCCCGTACTCCCGCCAGCCGATCTGGTAACGCAGGGCCTCGACTTTATCCCAGTCGACCTCGATGCCCAGACCAGGTCCGTCCGGGACGATCATGTAGCCATCAACGTAACGAATCCTGTTTCGCGCCGGGTCCTCCGTGTAGAGTTTCGGGCCGATGGCTACCGTGGGGTAGTGGACGTTGAGGACGGCAGCTCCCACGTGGGCCTCGGCGGCCGTGCCAAGAGAAGTCTCCTGCGTGGTGCTGAGGATCGTGCGCAGTCCCAGCGCTTCCGCCACCGCAAAGACCTTCAACGATTCACGCATCCCGCCATGAGCGCTGTTAGCGACATTAATGATGTCGACCGCGCGCGCTTCCCACATACGGATCGCGTGCCGTGAGTCGCCCACGTGCTCGCTCACCGGAATATCCAATTTCCTTCGCACCTCAGCCATTCCGTCGAGGTCATGGGTCGGCGCCACACTTTCCACGTATTGGGGTTCGTAGTATTTCCTGCAGCGGTTGATCAGGCGCACGGCGTCGCAGGGGTGAACGTGATTGCTGAGGTCAAAAGACTGCATGATGATCCGGTCACCAATCTGATTGCGAAGCTCAGCCAGGAACTTCTCGTCGAAATCCGGCGCGCCTCCAATGTAAAGCCTGAAAACGTCAAACCCCTCGCCGAGCAGGCGCTCGACGAGAGCAAGGTTTTGCTCGATATGCTGGTCACGAAGGTTTCGAAAGATGGGGAAACAGACCTTGATGCGGGTTCGCACCGGTCCGCCAAACAGAACGTACACCGGCACGTTCAGAGCCTTGCCGGCGAGATCGTGCAGAGCCATCTCAATGCCGGCCCGGAGGCTTCCTGTGTAAATACCCGTGTCTCCGCGTCCCGTGAACAGCAGACTGAGAAGATTGTCCAGCCTGGCGAGTTCCATGGCATTTTGCCCGCACAGTACATTCGAGAGGCTCTTCTGCAAGTCATCGAGATCGGGCATTGTCAGGGGCAGGTCGGTGATGTCAGCGTATTCGCCCACTCCCACCAGCCCTGAGTCCGTTTCCAGGCGGATCAAGACATGCTGCGAATCATCACCCGACACTCGCGGCGTCCGGATCGGATGCAGACTGACGGCAGTGATGATGACGGAATTCTTCTGGTTCAGATTTGTATTAGGCTCGCTCAACAAATACCTCCACTAAAATCGCCCACCCAAGTGAGGCTGCAGTCAGCAGATGCAGCGGGGTAGGTCTGTCCTGATCAATGCGGACGATATTGAATTGCCTCTTACGCAAAAACCGATCGAGAATTTAATTTCTTAATCGAAGCATGCAATAGAGACACGTATCCGGGCGTCTGCTACGGATCGTGAACAGACCCGAAAGCGACTCAGGATGCCACGAATAGCGGTCCAAAAGATTCCGGGAAAAATATCCAAGCAGTTCGCTCAACAAACGTTTTACGTCCGATTTCCTTTGTCCGCAAGACAAATTACCACCAAGTCGCAAGCCTTGAGTAATCATTTCGTTCTGTCGGCTATGCGCGTAAACCATCGCATTGGATTTGCTCACTATTCCTTGAATAGTCCGTCCTCCGATAATCCGCCTACCGAGCTTAAGCCCTCTTGCGCGAGGAATGTTATTGTCGTTTGCAATTCAGCCCCTGGTGCCAACGTGCTGGCTCGCCCCTGTTGGATGCTGTCCTCAAGCTGTTGCGGGTAGGACGTACAGGGTTCAACCAGGAGTGCGTGGTAACCACGCCATCCGCCGTAAGATGCAAATAACCAACACGCTCGAAACGTCTCGGGAGAAAACGTAAAGCCCGCCGAGAACCTGCTTGCGGGGTCGGTAATCGCAACCCATCCCTCTTGATGGCCGTGACCGTACAGAAAGTAGATCTCTTTCGATGAAGCCGGTCTTATCCAGCGCAGGTCCGTTCCTGGCCCTTCTCGCCTAGCCAGGGGCCACCTGAACGGCGAGACAACACCGGCCAATGTGCCGAGGTACGAAGGGTCCACTTCGAACAGCATGTCAGGCAAGTCTATTCTGTCCCCATCCGAAACGGCCATTGCAGGGTGCAGGGCAAAGAGGAAGGGAATTTCTACCGGGCTGAGATTTTCAATCCTGTAACTCAATTTGAAAGATGATTTGTCGCGTTGGAGTGTCAGGGCTTTTTCGACCGCCACGCCACTGATGGGAGTTTGGCAGGTCAAGCGCAGAGTCACGGAATCTGTTCCCTCTTCAGTCCGCGTAACCCACGGTAGACTCCAGATTTCTCCGTGGTCAGGAAAAGCTTCTCCGTTGATCGTGGAAGGAGCTGCCGTCGGAAACATCTCTTCCCACCCGCCGCACCAGAAGTTATCAAATGCCGAACCGAACTGCGCCTTCTGGGGGGCAATGCGTGGATTGTGCCAGACTATTTCTCGATTGAGTGGTTTATAGACCACGCTCCATATTCGACCACCGAGTCCAGGAAGGACGACGATGCGGAGCATCCGATTTTCAAGGATCACGGCCTTATGGGAAAGGAAGGTCCAGCGGTCATCAATCAATGGCATGTGTCTCGGGTTCTCCGGGTTTATAGGGAAGGTGCCGCATGGGCTGTTCTCTTCAAATGCTTGTTATGCTGAAACCGGCTCAAGCGTTGTGATCAGGATAGTTCCGACCAGGGTTACGGCGCCACCGACGATTGTGCTGAAGCCAATGCTTTCGTGCAAGGTAATGGCCGAGATTAATACACCGAGAAATGGTAAGAGATAGATTGAAACGGACGCCTGGCTCACGTCAAGGCGCTTTAACAGAAACATCCACAAGACCATTGCCAGTCCCCAACTGAAGACGCTCAAAACTACAAGCGCGATCCAGGTGGTTGGGCGGTAGTTACTGAGTGATGACCATTTGAATGGCTCCGTCCAGTGCATGAGGAGCAAAGTGAAAACAAAGGCAAAGACGTAACCATAAATGAGAACTTCCATAGGCGTGAAGCGTTTCAGCAGTTCCTTGCAGTAGACATTGTAGAGAGAGCTTCCGAAGCACGCTAGGAGCACAAGGACATTGCCCAGCAGGAAACGGCCCTTTGAAAGGCTCATCTGTTGCAGATCCGGAGTCGACAGGATCAATACGCCTACCAGCGCGACGCAAAGACTGATCCAGCGGAGCCAAGTCATCCGTTCCCCCAAAACCATCGATGCAAGAACTGCCGTGATAACGGGAAGGGTAAGGTAAATGATGGCGGCGTTCGATGCCGTTGAACGATCAACTCCCCATGCCAAAAGCGCGGAGCCCGGGACGAGCCCAAAGACGCTGACGATAACAAAACCGAAGATATTTTTCCTGGTCCAGATCGATGAGCTGATCTCGGTTTTGGTCTGGTCAGTTGAGCTACCCAGGGAGGAATTGCTGCGAGAGTTGTGCCGGTCCCAGGCGAGAAAAGGGAACAGAGCGATTGATGCCATCAGAAATGTCCACGCACTTACTGTAAGCGGCCCCATCTTTTCTGTGGCGACCTTATAGGCTGCATACTGAGCTGCCCACAGGGTGTTTACCAGCACCAGCAAACTGATGTCGACGATTGCTGCTCTGGTGACTTTCATCTCGCGCTCCATCTACCTTTGTTTCTGCCAGTGCCCAAGACTGCCCGGTTATTCGATGAGGTTACGATCGGGCCTCCTTTATTCGACGACAGTAATGGGCTTGTAGAGGCACTGCTCAACGGTCGCTTCATCCAGATCAATCCCAATTCCCGGATCCGTGGGAAGGGTCCACTTGCCGTCGCGAAGCTCATTTTCGGGCTTTGCAAGGTGAGATCGCAGGAATGAAGGGAAGAGATCCTCGTGGAACAGCTCTGTATAAGGACAATTCGGGACCACAGCGGCAAAATGACGGGTGGCGGCGGCGGTCAAACCTGTCTTCCAGGCGTGCGGTATGCAATAAAGACCGCGTTCTTCTGCCATTCGCGCGCAACGTAGGGCCTCCGTCAGGCCTCCCACTCGCCCGAGGTCGGGCTGGATGACGTCACAGTGCCCTCTGTCCATCAACTCCTGAAATTCGTGACGGGTTTGAAGGAACTCCCCAACGGCAACTGGCGTTGTCGTCGCATCGGCCAGGAGGGCCAGTCCGTCCAGGTCATCGGTGTGCAGCGGAGTTTCAACAAAGAACAGCTTCGCGTCTTCGATACAGCGCAGAACCCACAAGGCATCGTTGAAATTCTTCCATCGGTATCCGACGTCGATCATAAAGTCACGGTCTTGGCCAACCCGCTTGCGACACTCGTGGATGAACTTTACCAGCTCTCGATCGCTGACCAGATCGTAGAAGAGCATTTCCATTTTCATGGCCCGAAACCCGTGAGCGAGTGCTTTATCAATCAAATCAAAGCAACTGGCCTGCATTTCTGCCCACGAGCGCCCCTGCGGCATGCTGGGAAATAGCGTAGCGTACGGCGTGACTTCTGACCGCACGGCCCCGCCCAGCGCTTGACAGACAGGAACACCAAGCAACTTTCCACGAAGATCGTGTAGAGCGATGTCAATCGCCGACATCAGCATGATGCCCAGTCCCCGCCGGGCATGGTAGATGGTTCCTTCGTAGAGTTGGCCCCATAGAGCCTCGACGTCTAAAGGATTTTGACCGAGGAGAATGTCTCTTACGCTACGGCTCCAGATGTGCGCTGTCGGCGTCTCCAGCAGCGCTGCCATGACATTCGGCGGCGCGTCCGTCTCTCCCAGACCGTAAACGCCGTTATCAGCGGTGATCCGAACGACTGCTGTGTCTACCGCCCCGTCACAGTCATCGGGGCTGGCGTGTGGGGAACGAAGCTGAAGGCATTCAATTTTCTGGATTTTCATTGGGAATTCCCTTCCTTGCGCTAACAGGATTGCCTGTGGCAGATGAGATCATTCTGATTGTCGTGCTCCCCGATTGCTCGATTATGTGGGAGGTTCTACCTCCAGTCTGCGCACTAGGGGCGGAGGGTCGCCTCAGGCAAAATACTCATGGACTCATGATAAGTAATCCTCCACAGATGTTTCCGTGCTTAGCGTCCCGCTACGGTCATCGCCCCATCAACCACCAGATACGTTCCAGAGACGAATGAAGATGCGTCCGAGGCAAGGAAAAGTGCGGCTTCAGCGACATCTCGCGTCGTGCCGATTCGGCCCAGTGGATGGAAACTTAGCACTTCTTTCAGCGTTGCCTCCGGATCGGGCTGTTCTTTGAACCACTCGTCCGTCATCGGGGTGCTGATGTAGCCAGGGCAGATGGCATTTACCCTGATGCCGTCGCGGCCATGGTCTAAGGCGAGCGTACGTGTCATGGCAAGCATACCGGCTTTAGATGCATCGTAGGCCGCATAGCCTTCGTTTGAAACCAAAGCATGCACGGAGGATATGTTCACAATCGTGCCGCTGCGCCCGCGCATGTGTGGAATCACATACTTGGAGAAAAGGAAAGCCCCTTTCAAATTGACTGCCAGTACGCGATCCCAGTCCTTTGTGCTCAAGTCGGTGACTACACCTGAAACGTCGATGCCGGCGTTGTTTACCAGAATATCCACTGTACCGAATTTTGCGACAGTCTGTTCAACGGCCGCCTTGACGTCGGCTTCGTTTGAGACGTCACCCTGCAAGGCGAGCGCGTGCCCGTGCCACGCTTCCTCAAGTTTCTGCTTCATCTGCTCGGCTGAGTCGCCGTTGATATCAAATAGAGCGATTCTGGCCCCTGCTTCACAAAAGCATTCGGCAATCCCCGCTCCGATCCCAGCACCAGCCCCCGTGATTAAAGCAATCTTAGCGTCTAGAGGATTGGTTTTCATTTTCTACCAGCCCCTTTCCCACTGAATTACTTGCTATCTTTCAGATGCGTATAGGCTTTAATGGCTGCCAGCAGTGGGCCCTGTCCCCAGGGAACCACCCCGCCGCGCGGGAGCTTCTGGTAATGTTCGACCCGCGTGCTGGGAAAGGTCTCGAACGAGACGCCTTCCAACAACCCGTCTTCCCTGACGCGGTCAAGCACAAACGACATTGCTGACTCGACGACAGGATAATATAGCTCGGGTTCAATCCGGGAGCGCATCATTGAGCGGGCCAGTACTGGAACCATGAAAGCCGAGATCGAAGTTTCGAGGTAAGAGCTGGGGTCGTCAAGTACGGTATGCCATCCCCCGTTCGATTCCTGCAGTTGGGCCATTCGTGCCACAACCTTCCTGAGCACGCTTTGAAGT
>JAKASH010000142.1 GCA_021828225.1 Acidobacteriota bacterium
CCGATCTCTACGACGGAGAGAGACCTGCGGGTCCGTTGCGCCAGCCGCCGGGCAACCTGCAAGGTCTTGCGGTCCAGCGTCAGGCTTACTCGTGTCGGGTTTCGAGAGGATTTTGGTCTGCCCATAAACTATTTATGCGCATTTTATGCGCAGAAATCTCTTCCGTCAAGTGTTCTTTTCCTCTTACCGGAGCTTCAGCGTCGTGAGGGCAAACAGGGCAAATATCAAAGCGGCAATCCAGAAACGCGCAATAATTTTCGATTCTTTCCACCCCTGCAATTCGAAGTGGTGGTGGAGGGGCGCCATCCTGAAAATGCGTTTCCGCCGGAGCTTATACGAACCCACCTGGAGAATGACCGAAAGCGCCTCGATGACGAAGATGCCCCCGATAAACGGAAGCAGGAGTTCCTGTTTGATGATCACGGCCACAGCGGCTACTGCGCCTCCGAGGGAAAGCGAGCCCACGTCGCCCATGAAAACCTCCGCCGGATAGGCGTTGTACCAGAGAAATCCGAGACTGGCGCCAACCATCGCCCCGCAGAAAATAGTCAACTCGGCGGCCTCAGGCAGGTGTTCAATGTCCAGGTAGGCCGACCACACGGCGTGGCCCGAAACATAGGTGAGAACCGTCAGCGCTGAGGCTGCCACAACAACGCATCCGATGGCCAGTCCGTCAAGCCCGTCCGTCAGGTTGACCGCATTCGAAGAACCCACCAGGATAAGAACCGCAAAGGCAACAAAGGGTAAGAAGGCAAGGGGATAAATCCACGAATTGTGCAAAAGGACAGGAATTGTAAAGGTAGGATGAATGCGCTTGAAAAAGGGAAACACGATAGCAGTGGAATAAAGACCCGAGGCCGTCATCGCAACCAGAACCATGGAGAAGACGAAACTGACCAGAATCTGGAGCAGGAATTTCGTTCGAGCCCTCAGCCCAAGGTTGTTGCGCTTTCGCACCTTCTGGTAATCGTCCCAAAAACCAATTCCGGCAAACGACACGGTTACTCCCAGCGCCAGCCAGACGAAGGGATTGCTCAGGTCAGCCCAAAGCAATGTCGGAATGACAATGCACAGGTTGATCAGAACTCCTCCCATTGTGGGAGTTCCGGCTTTAGCCTGGTGCGCTTTTGGACCATCTTCTCGAATGTACTGGCCGATCTGGAATTGTTTGAGCTTACGGATCACATACGGCCCCAGAAACATGGAAAGGAAAAGGGCGGTCAGGCTGGCATAGGCTGTTCGGAAAGTAACGTACCGGAAAAGGTTAAAGAGGTGAAACTGGGTGTGAAATTTCAGGTAGAGATAATAGAACATGAATCTTTGTCAAACCATTCTTTCCGGAACTTCGGGTGAGACACCGGATGGATAGCTTATCAGCTTTACCAGCAATTCTGTGACCCTTTCAAGGTTAACGCCACGTGAGCCCTTGACCAGCACCACGTCGCCCGGCTCCAAAAGACTTTGGCAATACACGGCGGCTTCGGAAGCATCCGGAAAAAAGACTGCCTTGTTGGCGTGGATGCCTGCTTCCAAAGCCCCCTCCCTGATGAATCTGGCGTCTCCCTGGACCGCAACAAGGTTGTCTACACCGCATTCCACCAGCTTCCGGCCTATTTGTCGATGCCATTCCGGGGAAGTTGGACCCAACTCCAGCATTTCGCCGGCCACTACAATCCGGCGCTTTGCAGGAGACCACCCTGACAGCGTTTCGAGCATGCGTTCCATCGCCCGCGGGTTCGAGTTATAGCAGTCGTTAAGAATTGTGATATTCCCCGCCAGTGTAAAAATTTCACTCCGCTGTGACAAATTTTTAAAAGATGCAAGAGCCTGCGCAAATGAACCGCCGTCCACTCCACAGGTGCTCACTGTTGCCAATGCCGCCAGGGCATTCTCAACATTATGGGTACCAGGCAATGGAACAGTAAACTCTGCATCGACACTTGGCCCCGAGAAATGAAACAGACTTCCACCTTCAGGCTGTGGCCGTACGTTCGTCCCTCTGAACATGGCTCCTTCGCCTTGTCCGAAAGTCAACACGTGCCCGTCAAACCCTTTGGCGAATTTCCGTACTCGGGAGTCATCAAAATTCAAGACGGCTGTGGCCTTCCCGTGGCGAGTGCTCAAGTTTTCGACCAGCTCACGCTTTGCCTTGGCAATCGAATCAACCGAATCGAAAAACTCCAGGTGGACAGGCCCGACGTTCGTCACCACCCCGACGTCAGGCTCCGCGATTTGCGACAGCCTGGCGATCTCGCCCGGCGCGGACATTGCAAGCTCAACCACAGCTACTTCATGTGAGGGTTCCAGCCCAAGCAGGGCCAGGGGCAGGCCGTAATGATTATTAAGATTCCCCTGCGACCTGTGAACTGAGAAGCGAGTAGCCAGCAATGCAGCAATCATCTCCTTGGTCGTTGTCTTGCCCATGCTTCCGGTAACGGCAATCAAGAGTCCGCCCCATTCGCGACGAACGTGATGAGCAAGAACCTGCAGCGCCCCGGTCGTTTCCTCAACGGGAATCAGAAACGAGTGGATCGATGCCGGCGCCTGTTTCCAAAACTCACGATCCACGACCGCTCCTGCAGCATCGCGGTCCAGAGCGGCAACAACAAATTCGTGTCCGTCATGGCGCGGACCGCGAATGGCAAAAAACAGCTGGCCGGATTCAATGCGGCGCGAGTCGATCGAATAGCCTTTTACAATGCGGTCAGAAGTAGGTTCCCTGAACCCCAGAACTTCAGCCACCTTCGCCAGCGGCAGAATCATTTTTCCCAGCCTTTATAAGCTTCGAAAATGCGGCTCTGTGCCTGCCTCATCGCAGGTGCAATCTGGTGTTGCGCACGCCTGGCGCATCAAAGTGATAACCCAACTCACGAAGAATCTCGCGCGCAACCTTCCGATCGTCAAACGGAATGGTCTTGTCCCTTAACACCTGGTAGGTTTCGTGTCCCTTTCCGGCGAGGATCACCACGTCGCCGTCGCGAGCTTCTGCAAGAGCCTTCCGAATAGCAACTTCCCGGTTAACCTCTGCGATGTAAGGCCTTCCAGTCCTTTGTAACCCCACCAGGACGTCGTTCATAATCAGAATGGGATCTTCACTGCGTGGATTGTCTGAGGTCAAAACTGGCAGATCACTCAAACGTCCGGCGATTTCTCCCATAATGGGCCGCTTGGTGCGGTCGCGTTCGCCCCCGCAGCCAAAGACAACAATCAGGCGGTTCCTGGCGAGCTCGCGCGCCACATCAAGAACGTTTCGCAGGGCATCATCCGTATGGGCGTAGTCGACGATCACGAGAAACGGCTGGCCCTCGTCAATCTTCTCAAAACGTCCCGGAACCGCTGTTAAACGGCGCAGGCCCGATTGAATCTTGTCCGGTGGGATTCCCAATCCCGCAGACGTGGCCGTTGCAGCCAGAATATTCAGCAAATTGGCTCGCCCTATCAAAGCCGATTCAATTTCAAGATCGCCCTGCGGGGTCGTCAGAGTAGCTGACAACCCTGAGGCGGTCTGCAAATGCCGCCTTACTCCCACGTCTGCTTTCGATTCGATCCCGTATGTAATCCGGCGCAGATTTGGCAAGGCGAGCAGACGGCGCCCCCACGGGTCGTCAAGATTAATAACCGCCAGCTCAGGCGGCGCGCTTCCCAATCCATCAAAAAGCCTCATCTTGGCTGCAAAGTAGTCTTCAAAGTCATGGTGGTAATCAAGGTGATCGCGCGTGAGATTGGTAAAGACAGCAGCCGAAAAATGCAGCCCCCAGACTCGTTCCTGCGCCAGGGCGTGCGAGGAAACTTCCAAAATTGCGGCTTGCGCTCCGCCGGCTACGAGTTCATGGAAATAGGTCGCAAGGTCGAGCGATTCAGGTGTCGTATTGGAAGCGGAAACGATGCGCGTCCCCAGCCGGTACTCCACCGTACCGAACATACCGGTCCGCGTCCCTGCGGCTTCGAATATGCTGTTGAGGAGATATGCAGTGGTAGTCTTTCCGTTCGTCCCTGTAATACCAATCAATTGCAGCTTGCGGTCGGGATCGTCATAAAACCGTCTGGCAACCTCCGACAGTGCACGCCGAATTTTCTCTACTCGAACCCATCGGGCTGCGTGATCAGATGGCGCCTCGCGTTCACTGACAATCGCCACCGCCCCTCGCCTGATCGCTTCGCCGATGAACTGGTGACCGTCAGCCTTTTCACCCTGGATGGCAAAAAAAGCGCATCCTTGACTCACACGGCGAGAATCATACGCAAGAGAGGTGATTTCGGTATTCTGATCCACCCCCATTTCGACAGGCTGGACTCTTTCGAGGAGCTCGCCCAATTTCATGCTTCACTCGCATTATAACACCGGCGCATTCCGGCGTCGGCCCTCTCAAGTTCTAGACCATCATTTCCCTGCAACTCTGCAGCAAAGCTGTTGGCTAAACAGAACCCACACGTTGCTGCCTGCGTGCACGCTTGTGCCCGGCGCCGGGTCCTGTTGAACGGCAAGACCTGATCCCGACATCTGCATCTGCAGGCCTAAAGACTGGCATTCCTCAGTCACTCGGCGGGCGGACAACCCTGTAAAATTCGGCACTACCAGCAAGGGACCTTCATCCAGAACCACCGTCCCTTTCGACGGCGAACTGGTATCCCGCGAAAAAGCGACGGGCACTAAGGGGCGGGTGGCAGTTCCGGCAGCTGCAGAGTCTACTGGAGGGTTTGCCGCCATAGCCCGCGGTTTCTGGTTAGGAGGCTTGGCGGAATTGAGGGAAGCGATCTTCAAAGGCCCGGAAGGACTGTCTTGCGGAACATTCAGGTAGCGAAGTGTTTGCTGAGTGATAGACCTCCACGCCGGAGCTGCCACTTGATCCCCATAGATTTCTCCAACCGGTGAATCAATAACCACCAGAACAGTTACGGCCGGCTTTTCAACAGGAGCGAAACCTATAAAAGAAGCCACATAATCTTTGTGCGAATAACGACCGTTCGGTCCGACTTTCTGCGCCGTGCCGGTCTTGCCTCCTGCCGTATATCCGACCAGTTGCGCAGGAACGCCAGTCCCATGCTCAACAACTCCTGCCAGCATCTGCTTCATCATATCGGCAGTTTGCTCGGTAACAATGCGGCGGCCCAGGCTTGGAGCATAAGGATTGTCATTGGACCCTTGAAAAATGTCTTTAACAATCCTAGGCCGGAGCATCACTCCACCATTGGCAATTGCAGAGAACGCCATGGCCATCTGGAGCGGAGTAACACCTATTCCCTGCCCAATCGCTATTTCAGCGATGCCGATCCCGGACCAGAACTTCGGCGGCCTGACCAGGCCGCATTCGTCTCCCGGCAGATCAATGTTCGGAGCTGTTCCGAAACCATAACGCTGAATGTACTTGTAAAGACGATCCTGGCCGAGCCGTAACGCCACCTTGATGGTCCCGATGTCACTTGAGTGCATCAGAATTTGCGCCACAGTCAGATCGCCGAACGGGTGCCAATCATGAATGACGTGTCCGGCAACAACGATATGTCCCTCCTGGCAGTTGACAACCTCATTGGGTGTCGCCACATGCGACTGGATTGCCGCCGAAAGGGTTACCAGCTTGAAGGTCGAACCCGGCTCATAAATCCATGAGATTGCCCGATTAATCCGGTCTACCGGAAGATATTTCTGATAATCGTTCGGATTAAAGGTCGGCTGGTTGGCCATTGCCAGGATGTCGCCGGTATGAGGGTTTTCTACAATGACAGTGCCGCCGACGGCATGAAACTTTTTAATCGTCTGCGCCAGTACATTCTGGGCGATGTACTGGATGTCGTCGTCTATGGTCAGCACCACATTCTTGCCCGGTTCACCGCGCCACTCGGTCGAGCGGAACGAGTGGTGCCGGGCGTCTGTGGTCAGCAAGATTTTCCCGGGGCGGCCCCTGATCTGCTTATTCAGCTGATATTCAATCCCGCCCAGGCCATTGTCATCCATCCCGACATAGCCCAGAACGCTGGCAGCCAGGTTACCGTCCGGATAGAAGCGCTTCGTCTCTTTCTGGAAATAAATGCCTTTAAGGTTCAGGGCGCCGACCCGGGCCGACTGCTGTGACGTGATCTTCCGTTTAACCCAGCAAAAGGAGCGATAGGTTTTGAAGCGGCCCTCCAGATCCTTAGGGTCAAGTTTCAGGATCGGGGCAAGCAGCTTGGCCTCCATGGACGGGTCGGGAATTTTCGAGGGAACCGCATACACCGAATTCACGGCCAGGCTCATCGCCAGCGGATGCATGTTTCGGTCGTAGATCGTCCCTCGTTTTGGAGCAATATCGACGGTGCGCTGCTGCTGCTGGTCAGCGCGAGCCAGGAGTTGCACGTATTGGATGATTTGAAGGTCGTATAAGCGGAGAATGATGGCCAACCCCCAGACCATGAGCAGTCCGACCAAGAGCAGGCTTCTCTTGGCTTCGAGCGGCCTCCCATCTGATAGGGATTGTTTTCGCCTCCCAAGTCGTGCCATTTACCTCTCACTAGGAATTCCAACCTGGTCTTCAAGGTTCCCCGCATATTCCGTACCCGATGCCTGGGAATGGAGCATTGCAGGGCTCTCAACCTGGATGATCTGGTCCGGCTTCGGCGGAACAAGGCCCAGCTCGGTCTGCGCCACATTATCGATCCGCTGGGGGTCGCTCAGAGAGGCAAACTCCACTTTCAACGCGTGGTTCCATTCCACCATGGACGCCTGCTGCTTCTTGAGCTGTTGAATCTGATACCCGTAACGCACACACTCAAAGTGCTGCCAGGCAAAGAGCATGATGAAAAGAAAAGCTACCGTCCCCAGGCCAAGCAGGCTGAAGCACTCGCGGCGTTTCGCGGTGTCGACCTCGCGCTCCAGTCGAGAGTTATCGATGTGTTTAACGAAATAGATTTCAGGGTACGAAGCGCGGCCTGCAACTGGCTGATTCTGAGGACGACGCCTCGCTCCGGGAAGACCTACTGCGACTGTGGCCATAATCTTCTCCTCCCATACAGCGCGGTATCCTCTTGAACACCGCTTCGAATGAGGGCAATGCTCCGGAACGGCCGGGGCACGATGTGTTATGTGACTTGTAGCTTTTCCGCTGCCCGCAGCTTTGCGCTGCGTGACCGCGGATTTTCCCGAACCTCTTCGATCGTTGGTCGCACCACGTGCTTAGTCAAAACGCGCATTTGGCCCTCGCGTTGCTGCCGGAGCAACGCGTGTTTCACCAGACGGTCCTCCAACGAATGAAAGCTGATGACTACCGCCCTTCCTCCGGGGGTAAGGACTCCCCCGAATCTATCGAGAA
>JAKASH010000143.1 GCA_021828225.1 Acidobacteriota bacterium
AACGATTATCGTAGGGATGATGGCGAGAAGTCTCGTGATCAGCCTTCGGAGCCACGGCGTGATTCGCAAATTGAGGAAGCCTTCCATCACAATCTGGCCCGCCAGTGTTCCGGTCAGGGTGGAATTTTGACCGGAGCAGAGCAAGGCTAGAGCAAACAGGGCGCTCGCGATCGGGACGCCAAGCAACGGGGCGAGCGTGTGGTAGGCCTGCTGAATTTCAGCGATCTGGTTCAGCCCGTGCCGGTAGAAAGTTGCGGCGGCCATGATGAGAATTGCCGCGTTGACAAAAAAAGCAAAATTCAGCGCCAAGAAAGAGTCCAGGAAGTTGTAGCGCATCGCCCTTCGAAGACCTTTGGGGGTTCGCTCGATGGCCCTGGTCTGCACCAGAGAGGAATGCAGATAGAGGTTGTGCGGCATAACAGTTGCTCCAATAATGCCGATGGCGATATAGAGCATCTCCCTGTTGGTCAGCAATTCGCCAGTAGGGACGAAGCCGCGCATGATGCCGGCAAAGTCCGGCTTGACGATGAACATTTCAACCAGGTAGCAGGCGGCGATGGTTCCAATCAGGACCACAACAATTACTTCCAGATACCGAAAGCCTTTGTGTTGCAGGTAGAGGATCGCGAGCACATCGAAGGCTGTGAGGCAGACGCCCCAAATCAGTGGGATGTGAAAGAGCAGATTAAGTGCGATTGCCGAACCAATGACCTCAGCCAGGTCGGTGGCCGCGATCGCTATTTCACACATGATCCAGAGGACAAAGCTCGTTCGCTTGGAATAATAATCGTGGCAGGCCTGTGCGAGGTCCCGTTGAGTCGCAATCCCCAGCCTCGCCGCCAGGGTTTGCAGCAGAACAGCCATCAAGTTCGAGAGGAGAAGGATGAAGATCAGGTCATAGGCAAAACGTGATCCGCCCGCGATGTCCGTGGCCCAGTTGCCGGGGTCCATATAGCCCACCGCAACCAGAAATCCGGGACCGGAAAACGCAAGGAGATTTCTCCAAAAACGTGCATGCGAGGGGACTCCGACGCTTCGGTACACCTCCGGCAGCGACGGTACTTTCGGAGCATTATCGTTTAAGTCGGGATGGAAATCGTCCATAAAAGCGCAGTTCGAGGGCTGAGATAAGCCAAACCTTCTAAGGAAATTACTTCTCCGCCGGCCGGGGGGAGCCGGCTGATCTTACTGGAAGTCCGTTTCGCTGTGACTCTAAGTTCCAGACACTTTACCGCACGCTGTTCCTGCAAGAAGTGCTTGGGCTAATCTTCATCCTTCTTGCATAGCATACCTTACCAGCATTTCAAAAGAGTTAACTCTTCTCTTCGATGACCTGGACCAGTCGTTCCTCGATGATCAGGTCGGAATGGAAATCTCGAATCTTGAGGTAATGGGTCACCACATCTTCAATCGCCCGGCGTGGCACAAGGCCGACAATTTCGCTGCTCTCAATGGTAACCCCTGCCCGTGCAGCCTCTGCTGCTACAGCATCAAACACCGTGCCGATCGAGGTGGTCAGAAAATCCGTCAGATTAACCGAGACTTGAACCCGGCCGAGCGCCTTCATCTCCACTCCGATCGCCTTCACGGCGGGAAAACCCCCATCGGAGGCGCGAATCTTCCGTGCGATGGACTTCGCCACACTGAGGTCGGCGGTGTTCAGATTGATGTTGTAGGCTATCAGAAAATTCCGGGCGCCGATGGCGGTGGCCCCGGCAGTCGGGTGGAGATCAGCTTCACCGAAGTCGGGCCGCCGCTCGGGATTCTTCCGAATTTCTTCGCGCAACCGCTCAAACTGTCCCTGCCGAACGTATTCAAGATTTTTTCGCCTGGGCTCGCGGGCAGCCTCTTCGTAAAGGTAGGTGGGTATGCGGAAGCGGCGCCAGGTTTCCTCGGCCACCCAGCGGGCGATCTCGACGCAATCATTCAGGTTGACTCCCTTGATGGGAACGAAGGGCACAACATCGGTCGCTCCCATCCGAGGATGCACCCCGCGGTGGGCATTCAAATCGATAAGTTCGGCGGCGCGGCCGATCGCTCGCAATGCCGCTTCGCCCACGCTTTCGCGGCTTCCCACGAACGTCACCACGGTGCGATTGTGATCAGCATCCATCTGGGTGTCGAGCAGGTAGACGTCGGGGCCGGCAAGGAGAGCCTGGACGATGGACTCGATCTTTTGCCTGTCGCTTCCCTCGCTGAAATTCGGAACGCATTCAACAATGGTTCGCACACTGGAAATTTAGCACAGAACGTCTTAAGGAGACGCGTGCCCGCCCCACATTCTAAATGGACAATCTTTGCGGAGTGTTGCGGTATGGCCACGAGATCTTCTCTTGATCTGTGCCCGGAAGGCATATGATGCAGGAAAGTGTTTTGTTATAATTTGCTTAGAACCACAGCCGGAGGTGAAACTTTATGCCGAGCTACGAGTACATCTGCAAAGAGTGCAAAAAGCGGTTCACCTTGATTCTGAGTATCGCCGAATACGAAAAGACCCGCCCATCTTGCCCAAAATGCAAGAGCAAGAAAGTTGAACAGGTGCCGGCTGTTTTCTTCGCCGTCACTTCCAAGAAGAGCTGAGCCATTTTCCTGCGCGGCGCTCACGGCCTGTCAGGCTTGGGGATACTGAGTTCAGTCCGGCACGCTATGTCTTGCGCCTTCTCATGGCCCGTGCCGACTGGCCAGAGGATTCCAGAGCCGGAGCCATTCTTCAGAACGCGTGGAAGGCGCTTCGCTGCCTCGCGTGTGCCATCGGCAACAAGGGCCAGGCTTGCCTGGCACGAGCAGCCGCCTTCCCCTTGCAGAGCAACCCAGCTTGCGCCTGATGCTGCAGCCAATAGCGCATTCAGGATCGGTCGATCGCACACAGCATCGCTTCCTTCCTGTAATCCTTCGGCCTCTGCATCGAACGAAGCTCCCGACTTGTCGTCCGCCGGGTCTAGTGCAATGACGACAGGCGCCTTGAAGGCACCTTCAGCGACCAGGCTGTTCACGTGCTCGGCCAGCACGATTCGTGCTTTCGCCCCCAGCCAGCAGACTCGGGCCGGGAGACCTTGAAATCTTACGTGCTTTCGCGCCAGCGGAATCCATCGGCTTAACATTGCGTCATCCGGGAAGAGCTTCAGCGCCAGATCGTCGAGCCGTCGGATATCGCCAGCTTCTCCGGAAAGGGCTACCCACCGAACGGGGGCCAGGCCCTCACAGAGTAACGGCCGAAGGTAAGCCTCAACGAAACCGGGAAAAGCAATAGCACCCTTTACGCCGCCATCCTCACTAGCCGCGGCTCGGATGTTGTTTCCAAATTCGAAAACGACGGACCCAAGTTTCTGGAGCGCGAGCATTCCCTCGAAGTGCCGCGCAACTGAGTCGTAAGCCCGGTTCAAATATTCCTGCGGGTTCTGTTGGCGCAGCGCATCGGCTTCGTCCAGGCTGACGCCCGAAGGGACGTATCCGTTCAGGAGGTCGTAGGCGCTGGTCTGGTCGGTCAGGACGTCCGGAACAACGCCCCGGCTGGCGAGCTCTGGAATGACGTCCGCGCAGTTTCCGACCAGGCCCACTGAAACTGCGTGCCTCTGTCGTACCGCATTCTTCAGGATGCGAAGGGCCTCGTCCAGTGTGTTGACACAGTAGTCGCAATAGCCCGCGCGGATGCGGCGCTTGATTTTCTCCCCATCCACGTCGATGCCGAGGAACGCAGCCCCCAGCAGCCCGGCAGCGAGCGGCAGCGCGCCTCCTGCGGCTCCCATTCCGCCGGAAACGATCAGCTTTCCGGCAAGATTGCCGCCAAAGTGCTTTTGCGACACGGCGTCGACAGCTTGAAAGGCGGTTGGCAAAGCTCCCTGAGTACCCACATAGGTCCAGCTTCCTGCGGCAGCCTGTCCGGGCACCAGGACGCCGGGCTCTTCAGGTGCTTGAAGTTTGCTCCCTGTTGACCAGCGACCGGCCACGTTCGAATTTACGATCAGCACTCGCGGGGCTTCTTCATGCGTCTGGAAGGCACCGATCGGCTTTCCGGATTGGACCAGAAGCGTTTCATCGTCTTTGAGGCCCTTGAGTGCTTCGACTGTTGCGTGATAGCAGTCCCAGTTGCGGAGAACCTTTCCCGTGGCTCCGCATGCAACCAGTTCCCGGGGCTGTTCGGCAACTTCTTCGTCGAGGCTATTCATCAGCATGCGCAGAGCGGCTTCCTGCGGCCATCCCTGGCAACTGATCTGAGACCCGCGGGGAGCCCGAACCGGCTGGTACGCTTTGCCCGACGGCTCAGCCCTGTCTCGTTTGCCTGTGGTTGATTGAGCCATAATCCATGTTCTCTCGCTGAATCTTATTCGATATCCTGGCAGAGAGGAAGCCTGTCCGCGGACGGATTCGTCGATCCATCTTATCAGCGCCTTTGACGGCGTGCCACGCGCGTCCTGATTTGCGAGCTCACGCATAGTTGTTGCCACGCCTGTGCTAGAATTCTCTTCGACCGGGCGTCTTTCACTTGCTCAGGGGCGTGGGAGTGTATGGAATCAAAATCCTTTAAAACCATCAACGGACTCTTCCTCCAGGCGATGGAGGATCATCAGAAGGCTGACGCCTTCTTGACGAAAACGGAAGGCAGGTACCGCGGTATTCCTTCGCGCGACGTGCTTTTGAAAGCCGCGGCGCTGGCGCGGGCGTTCACCGGTATGGGCGTCGGCCCTGGTGACCGGGTCGCTCTGCTGTCGGAAAATCGCCTCGAGTGGGCGCTCACGGATTACGCCGTCCTGGGGCTTGGAGCCATCACCGCTCCTCTCTATTCCACGCTGCTCGAGGACGACATTGAATACATCCTTAGCGATTCCGGCTCAAAAGGCATCGTTGTCTCCACCCGGGACCAGCTCAAGAAAGTCCTGGCCGTGCGGCCCAACGTGCCCGACCTGAAATTTGTTGTGGCGATGGACTGCAAGACGGGCGAGTTTCCAGACGTGCATTGCTGGAAGGATGTTGTCGAGCAGGGATCTTCCGCAGGTCCCGATCCCGTTAAATTTCTCAAGGCGCAGGCGCTTCGCACGCAGCCGGAGGACACGGCGACAATTGTTTACACTTCGGGAACCACCGGAGCGTTCAAAGGCGTGGTGTTAACGCACGCCAACATCGTCTCCAACATTCAGGCTTGCGATCACTTGTTTGACTTCGGGCCCCGCGACGTCAGCATGGCCTTCCTTCCGCTTGCCCACATTTTTGAGCGGATGATTGACTTCTATTACATGTCGCAAGGCGTATCCATCGCCTATGCAGAGAGTTACGACTCATTACCTCAGAATTTACGTGAAGTCCGTCCCACCCTGATGGCCGTTGTGCCGCGGCTGGTGGAAAAGATCCGTGAGAAGGTTATTGAAGAAGTTCGGCATCTCCCGCCGTCCAAGCAGAAGCTGTTCGGCTGGGCGTTGCGCACGGGCCGCGCCTATTTTGCTCATGGCCTCGTGGGCCGCACTGCTCCGCTCGGATTGAGCCTGAAGCATGCGCTCGCTGACAAGCTGGTTTATTCCAAGATCCGCTCGCAAATGGGCGGGCGTCTGCGGCTGCTGATTTCCGGCTCGGCACCGCTTGGCCGGGAATTGGCGGAATTTTTCTTTGCTATTGGAATTCCCGTTTATGAAGGCTATGGATTGACGGAAACTTCTCCGGTGATTGCCGTCAACTATCCCGGCGCCGTGAAGCTGGGCACCGTGGGCCGCGTTATTCCGGGCGTGGAGGTCAAGATGGGTGAGGAGACCGAGGACGCCGAGGGCCGCACAGGGTGTGAGATTCTGGTCCGTGGACCCAACGTCACCCCCGGCTACCATCACCAGGATGAGCGAAATGGTGAGTCCTTCGCCGATGGCTGGTTTCACACAGGCGACCTGGGCAGGCGTGACCCGGAAGGCTTCCTCTCCATCACCGGCCGCAAAAAGAACCTCTTCAAGACTTCCGGCGGCAAGTATGTTTCGCCGGAAAAACTTGAGAATCTTTTTCAGGGACACCGGTACGTTGCGCAACTCGTGGTGCTGGGCGATGCGCGCAAGTTTGTCGGCTGCCTGATTGTCCCTAATTTCAGCGCGCTGGAGTCCCATGCCCGGGAGCAGGGAATTGCCCTTGCCGGGCGTGAAGACCTGGTGAAAAACGAGAAAATACATGCCTTCATGCAGTTTCAGGTCGATGAAGCCTGCAAGCACCTGCCGCCCCACGAGCGGATCCGCCAGATCGTTTTGCTTCCCAATGAACTCACCATCGCTTCCGGCGAACTCTCGGCTACGCTAAAGGTCAAACGCAGCGTGGTCGAAGAGCGCTATCGCGACCTGATCGACGAAATGTTCTCCCGCCGTCCGCCCGGTGTACAAGAAGCCGCCTCAGCCCACCATTAGCCATCCGTCCGCCTCATAAGTGTCTGTGGCGCTGTGCCCTCAGTGGAAGCTGTTAGGTCGGGAAGCCGTCGATCGCTTACAATCGTTGCGGGGAAACCAGGGACATGCTGCAAACAGGCAATGGGAAAAAATGGGTGGTATCGGCGTTGACTGTGCTTTTGGGGTCGATCACCGGGAGCGCGTTGTTGCTCGCAGCCGCAAAGCCAAAGCAGGCGCAGCCCCCTGATCAGGCGCTGTGGAATCCGAAGCAGGTCCAGGCTTTCTTTAACGGTTTTTTCTCGCGGGCGATGGCCAAATGGCATGTTCCCGGCGCGGCCTTTGTCGTGGTGAAGAACGGGAGAGCCGTTTTCACCAAAGGCTACGGCTATGCGAATCTGCAAAAGAGAACACCCGTTGTTCCGGACCAGACGGTCTTTCGCGTGGCCTCCGTCTCAAAGGTTTTCACGGCCACCGCAGCCATGCAGCTTGTCGAAAGCGGAAAGCTCAAACTTCATGTGAACGTCAATCGTTACCTGACGCGTTTCAAAGTGAAGGACCCCTATCCGCAGCCGGTGACCCTTGCCGAATTGCTGACACACTCCGCAGGGTTCGACGACAGCGTCTTCGGATTGGCAGCGCGCCGCCCTTCGCAGGTGGTTCCGCTCGGAACATTTCTGGCGCACCATATGCCATCCGTAGTGATGCCGCCGGGGAAAATCTACAGCTATTCCAGCTATGGAATCGCGCTGGAAGGTTACCTTGTGCAGAAGATTTCCGGCGAGCCTTTCGATGCGTACATCGATAAAAACATCCTGCAGCCGCTCGCCATGCGCGACAGCAGCTTTCGCCTGACGCCGCAACTGGCGGCACACCTCGCCACCGGGTATGAATATCGCGAAGGGCGCTACGTGCCTGAGC
>JAKASH010000144.1 GCA_021828225.1 Acidobacteriota bacterium
GCGGCGGCAATTTGCCCGCGGTGGTAGGCGGAGTGCATCACCAGTTGCATCAGAACATCGCGCACCGGCACGCGAAACTCAACGCCCTTGCTGTTCCGGTGGACCAGATCTTCATCCAGTCGCTCCGGTGTCAGATTGCTCAGAAAGGAATTCCATCGGTGGTGCATCCCGCTCACAGCGGCGTTCGCTTCTTCCAGGCTCAGCAGCGGCCACGGCGCGGGCGCGGCGGCGTCCGGAGCCTCCAATCGTCCCAGCCAGACCCGCTGCGCACCGATGATGTGGCCGGCGATTTTCAGCGCCCGTTCTGTCGTCACGTTGAGGGTCGCAACGCTGCGGAGCACCTCCTGGTTAGCCCAATAGTCATATTCGAAAAGTTTCAGCAATGAATCCAGGGATTCCATGTGCCTTGCCTCCTCCGGTTGGCTGAATAATGCCCCGCAATACCGGAAAGCGAAAAAAACTCAACCGCGTGCCCCTATTTTGCTTCCTTCCAATTCTTTCCTGTCCCCATATCGACTTTGAGTGGCACGTTGAGCGGGTAGACGCCTTCCATTTCCGCCCGGATCACTTCCCGTGCGGCATCCACTTCCTCTTCCGGCGACTCAAAAACCAGTTCGTCATGCACCGTCAAAATCATCCTGGTTTTCATCTTCTCCCGCTTCAGCCGGTCGTGCACTTTCACCATTGCCAACTTCAGCAAATCGGCAGCCGTGCCCTGCAGCGGAGTATTCATCGCCTCGCGTTCGGCGCGGTTACGAGCCGCAGTGTCCTGGCTCTTAATCTCCGGGATAGGTCGCATGCGGCCAAACAGTGTCCGGACCCGTTCCGTTGTGCGCGCCTCGTCAATGCGAGCCTCGAGGAAAGATCGCACGCGGTCATAGCGCTTGAAGTAGGCGTCAATGTATTGCTGCGCTTCGGTCTTGCTCGATCCTGTCCTCGCCGCCAGCCCGAACGAACTGAGGCCGTAAATCACACCGTAATTGATCGCCTTGGCCATCCGCCGGTGCTCGTGGTTCTGCAGTCCGGGTGGAACGCCGAAGATCTCCTGAGCCGTGCGGGCGTGGATGTCTTCGCCGCGCGAAAACGCCTCGATCAGGCGCGGATCTCCGGACATGTGCGCCAGCACCCGCAACTCAATTTGCGAATAGTCCCCGGCAATCAAGAGCCAGCCGGGCTCCGCAACAAACGCCGAGCGGATTCGCAAGCCAAACTCCTCGCCAATGGGAATGTTCTGCAGATTGGGATTGGAGGATGAGAGCCGCCCGGTACGGGCGACGGTCTGGTTGAAACTCGTGTGCAGACGGCCAGTTTCCGGGTTGATGTACTTCGGCAAGGCATCAACGTAAGTCGATTTCAATTTCGCCCGGGTGCGGTAATCCATGATTTTCCGCGGCAACTCGAATTTTTCCGCCAGCGATTCCAGCACCGAAGCTTCGGTGGAATATTGCCCGCTCTTTTTCAGCCTTTTGCCCCCGGGCAGTTTCAACTTCTCGAACAGGATCTGCCCCAGTTGTTTCGGCGAATCGATGTCAAAAGGTTCGCCCGCCAGGTCGTAGATCTGATGAGTCAAGTCAGCTAGCTCTCCAGCAAACTCATCCGACATGCGCGCCAGGATCGCGGGGTCGATTTTCACGCCGGTCATTTCCACATCGGCCAGCACCCCAGACAGAGGCAACTCGATCTGCGAATAAAGCTCTCTGACGTTTTCCCGGGAAACCTGCGGGCTCATCATCACGGCAAGCTCGTGCGTATAGCGCGCGGCCTGCCCGAGCGAGCCGTTGATTCTTCGCCCCAGCCGCAACAGAGCAACGGATTCCAGCGTGTGACTCGTGGCCAGCGGGTTCAGCAGATAGGAGTAAAGCATCGTATCGTGCGCCACTACGCCCAGCTCGATTCCATGCTTGCGAAGCAGCAGCCGAAAAAGTTTTGAGTTATGAACCGCCAGCGCGTGGGAATCCCCGCCCAGCACGCCCACGAGGCCACCGAGCGCGCCTTCGAGCGACGCCGCCGCGATCACGCCCGCCCGCTTGCCGTCCGCTAGCCCCACACCCGCCAGCCGGCCGCTAAAACCTTCTTCGCCTTCCACCCCAAACGCGATGGCAAGCTCAGCGTATTCCGGAACTGCCTTAAGCCACTTTTCAACTTCCGCGCCGGATCGAAGTTCCATCGCCCGGTCGCCGCCTTCTTCTTCAGTCCCGGACTCGCCAAGCAACTCATTCAGCAGAGAAACAAACCCCAACTCCTGGCACAGCGAACGAATCTCATCCACATCTCGATTACCTGGCTTCAGGTCGTCAGGGGTGATTTCCAGGGGCACGTCGGTGCGAATGGTCGCGAGTTCACGGCTGAGCAGCGCTTCATCGCGAAAATCGCGCAACGCCTCCCGGTAGCTTTGGCGCTCGACTTTCTCGTAATTTTCCAGGGCCGCGTCCAGAGTTCCAAAGCGGTTGATCAGCTCCGTAGCGCCTTTCGGGCCGATGTAGCTGCGCTTCTTTCCATTTTCCGTCTGGAGGGGCTCGCGGCCGGGCAGCGGACGGGCGCCGGGAATGTTGTCGCTCAAATCACCGGTCAGCGCCAGCCAGTCCACCACCTGCCCAGGTTCCACGCCGATGATTTCCTTCACCTTCGCAGCGTCGCAGACGGTTTCGCCGTTGCTCGCAGATCGTGCCGGCTTCACCACACGCACCTTGCCGTTAACAAGTTGGAATAGGTCTTCGTCGCCGGAGACGATAAAAACTTCCCCGCCCTGCTCCGAAGCCTGCCGCGCCAAGGTCCCGATCAAATCATCCGCCTCATACCCTGCCATTTCGATCAGTGAAAGTCCCAGTGCGCGGCAAAAACGGTGCACGTAAGGAAGCTGAACATTCAATTCTTCCGGAAACGGCGGACGGTTGGACTTGTACTCCTCAAAAAGTTTGTCGCGAAACGTAGGAGCTGCTTTGTCAAAAGCCACAGCAACCTTGTCCGGCTTGTAATCTTTCAGCAGCTTCCGCACCGTCCGCAGGAAGATATAAATCGCTTTGGTGGGCATACCGCTCGGCGATGTCAGCGCGGTTTGCATTGGAGCGTAGAACGCCCGAAAGAGTAGCGACATGGCGTCGATCAAAACTAGTTTTTCTGCTTTCGGCGTTTCGGTCAAATTCGGTTCTCCTCCATTACAATCCAATTGTATCTTATAAGAAAAGCCCGCCAAGTGCCTGGTTCCCCTGCCAGTTTGGCGAATCCGGCTCAAATTGTGGTATTTTTACCACACACGAGTTATCATGTACCCCGGTCCGTTCACGTAACCTCTTGATTCGAATCGGCGTATAAACAGTTACAGGGTGGCATTGTTCTTGCATGTTATGAACTTGTCGGCAGGAGGCTATTTGAGTCATCAAAACACGATTGCAAGACCGGTATCCACAGAAGGGATTGGTTTGCATACCGGCGTCCCAGTCCATGTTCGGCTATTGCCGGCACCAAGTGGCACGGGCATTATTTTCAAGCGAATCGATCTGGACGGCTTCCCGATCAAAGCCAGGGCCAAGAACGTGGCGCGAGTCAGTTATGCCACCAGCGTGATGAGGAAAGGCGTGCTCATCTCCACCACCGAGCATCTGCTTTCCGCGCTTGCGGCAGCCAAGGTCGATAACGTCTTTATTGAAATCGACAATCTCGAAGTTCCCATCATGGATGGCAGTTCCCTTCCTTTCCTGCGGCTCATTCGGCAAGCAGGCCTGAAGCAGCAGCGTGCCGGAAAAACTTATGCAAAAATCCTGAAGCCTGTCGAGGTTGTGGACGGCCCAAAACGCATTGCCGTTTATCCTGCCGACGATTTCAAGATCACTTACCGCATCGTCTTCGCCCATCCTCTGATCGGCGAACAGGAGCGTTCCTTCAGCATGAACCAGCCTGGTTACGAGTTGGGCATTGCTCCGGCGAGGACTTTCGGCTTCATTGATGAGGTTGAGATGCTGCGCAAGAACGGCCTGGTCCGCGGCGGCTCGCTGGGAAATGCGATCGTCCTTACCCGGACCGGAGTGATGAATCCGGAGGGCCTGCGCTTTCCTGACGAATTCTGCCGCCACAAGATTCTGGATCTGATCGGCGACTTGGCAATGTTTGGACGTCCGTTGGTTGGTCATGTCGTGGCGGACCGCGCAGGACACGCCATGCACATCGCTCTGGTCAGCCGTCTCCTCCGCGAGAAGAGCGCCTGGAAGGTTGTTCGATACCCGCGGGTTGTTCCGGCCAAATCCGAAGCTCCTGCCATCGTTACCAGTCCGATTTCTTAATTCCCTCTAAACGCGCAGCTTAACGGTAGTCGGACCCGCGCCCATCTGATATACTTCCCTCACAGGAGAAGCCTTCAATTGCGAGAGATCCTATGACCACGGTCGATACCGATAAGGAATTCAGTGTTTTCGATTCAATGGCCGCGCGCTTTGACGTGGCCGCCCATAAGCTCGAACTGGATGAGGGAATCCTGAAGTACATGCGGACCCCCAACCGCGAGATCATCGTCCATATCCCCATAGCCATGGACAACGGCAAACTGGAAGTCTTTGACGGCTTCCGCGTGCAGCACAGCATCGCGCGAGGTCCCTGTAAAGGCGGCTTGCGCTATGGGCCGGAAGTAACGCTCGACGAAATCCGCGGCCTGGCCGCCGAAATGACCTGGAAATGTGCGGTCGTCAATATTCCCTTTGGCGGCGCGAAGGGTGGCATCATTTGCGATCCGGAGCATCTCAGCCTGGGCGAGCTTGAAAGGATTACCCGCCGCTATACCGCAGAGATTTTGGATTATATCGGGCCCGAGCGCGACGTCCCGGCCCCGGACATGAACACCAATGAGCAGACGATGGCCTGGATCATGGATACCTATTCCATGCACGTGCGACACACGGTCACAGCCTGCGTAACCGGCAAGCCCCTTGGCCTGGGCGGGTCACGCGGCCGGCCCGCCGCCACCGGACGCGGCTGCATGATTGTCACCGACCAGGCGCTCAAGCGCTTTGGCCGGCAGCGTGAGCAGACGCGGGTTATCGTTCAGGGGTTTGGGAACGTAGGTTCGCAGGCGGCCCGGCTGATGCACGAAGCCGGATATAAAATCATCGGCGTCGCCGATATTCACGGCGGCATCCTCAACCCCAAAGGACTGGACATTCCGCAACTGCTCGAATACACGAAGGAGAACAAAACGATTCAGGGATTCCCCGATGCCGATGCCATCAACAGCCAGGAAATCCTGGAACAGGATTGCGACGTTCTTCTTCCCGCGGCCACCGAAAGTGTGATCACCAGCAAGAACGTCGGACGCATCCGGGCGCGCATCCTGATTGAAGGCGCCAACAGTCCCACGACGCCTCCCGCCGACGACATCCTCTTCGATCGCGGCGTTTTTGTCGTGCCCGACATTCTGGCCAACGCCGGAGGCGTTACTGTCTCCTACTTCGAATGGGTCCAGGACCGCCAGGGCTACTTCTGGCCCGAAGGCATGGTCAATGAGCGGCTCAAGCACATTCAGGTCGCGGCCTTCAATGACGTGGTCCATTACGGCGAAAAGCACAACGTCAACAACCGTATCGCCGCCTATATGCTGGCCATTGACCGCGTCGCCACCACGCTCCGGCTGCGCGGCATTTACGCGTGATTTCGAAGGCTGTGATTGCACCCCTGTGTTTGGCACAAGTCAAAGTCATGTGCCTTCGCGAATCCCAGACATGTCTTGATTAACCAACTCTGATGTTAGAATGGGACGCAGGAGATTAATCCATGCGACGAGTTGTGATATATCCCGGAGAGGATGGCTACTGGGTGGCGGAGTGCCCAAGCCTTCCGGGATGCATCAGCCAGGGCAAAACAAAAGAGGAGGCCGCCCAAAACATTCGGGAGGCAATACGCGGCTATATTGCCGCCCTGCAAGACGACGGATTGCCCGTGCCCGAAGAACGATTTGAAGTGCTCGTGATGGCGGTATGAGCAGGTTGCCGCGGATCTCAGGCCGCGAATACAGGGAAACCCTCAAGCAGGCAGGTCTCTGCTTCAACGGCCATAAGGGCAGCCGCATCAGGCTTTCACGAGCACCGCGTACGCAGAATCACTTGTCCTCAGGGCTCATGAATTTAAAGGCGAGCGCCGCAAGCGCTCCCGCCACTAACTCGGCTACCAGGTAGATCCAGAAGTCAGCCCACACAACCAGTCGCATGATTGAGATTCCCGTAGCCACGGCTGGGTTGAAGGCCCCGCCCGAGATGCCGCCGACAGCAAACGCGCCGACCATAACGGTAAAGCCAATAGCCAGCCCGTAAAACGAGTTGCCTGCAGTGCCTTTGGCAGTAGCTGTCTCGAGTACAACTAGAACCAGGGCAAAAGTGAATAGAAACTCCGCCAGCAGGGACGGGCCAACCGCCAGCTTCATTGGTGAAACCGGGGTTCCGGACGTCAGGTACTTCACGCAGAACGCAGCAAGGACAGCGCCAATAATCTGGGAAACCCAGTACGACACCAGCTCTTTTGCGCTCAGGCGGCCCCGAAGAAATACGCCCAGGCTGACCGCAGGATTGACATGGCCCCCGGAAATGTGGCCACCGGCATAAACCATGATCATCAGCGCAGAACCAATGGCCAGTGGCGGGATAACGCCTTTCCCACCGCCGATAACTGTTAACCCGACCGTCAGAACCAAAAAGAAGGTCCCAATGAGCTCCATCAAGTACTTCTTCATAATGAGCCTCCTTAGCGAGTTTTATCCAGACTCTTTCGCCGCCGGACGAGCCGGCGCGAATCGTACTTTTCAACGCATTGTCAGTTTCTAATTCGGGGAACCTCCGGTTACTCTTGCTGTCAGAGTTCAAACAGCCATGGCCGGCTTCTTGCCGGTGGAGTTCGTCTCGGAGAGAGCAGGGCCGACCCACTTTCCGTTCAGCGAAGCCTCTCTAGCAACGCAGTCGAGAAGAGTCAGGCGGCATTTCAGGCCTTGCCGGAAACCGGTTCCATGACCGCGCGCCCGGTCTCCGTTACGCTATAGGCGTCGTTTTTTTCCTCCGCCAATCCCGCCTCCACCAGTTCCCGTGCAGCGCTGCGGATGCGATAAAGCGGCAGACCCGTCTTCTCCGCAACCTCGCTGAGCGGGGCGCCCCCGGCCATGGCAGCCAGAATTTTTCTGGCCATGTCGGTTACTTCGCCGCTACTACCCTTACAGGGCATTCTTAACTCCTTCCCGGGCGAGGACGGTTGATAAGCCATCCCCGCCATCCATGTTCCGC
>JAKASH010000145.1:0-5219 GCA_021828225.1 Acidobacteriota bacterium
TTGACAAGAATGATTTCATAATCCGGATAGTCCAGTTTGAGCAATGATTCAAGGGTTGCGGGCAGGGTTTCCTGCTCATTGCGTGCTGCCAACAGGATGGAAACGCGTGGAAGATGAGGCGGAAGCTCAAGGGAATGATCCGGGCGAAGAATCGTGATTCCTCTGACGTTCCAGAATGCATAAATGCCTGTTGCGATCCAGACAGCGAATACAAACCACAGGCTCAGACCCAAGTCGTACAAATTCAGGCTCCTTAATGACTATAAAGAATTCTGATGGAAACTGACAAGCGATTCGAGGTAATAGCAGGAATGATAGTTGTGCTAGACTCGAACCTCTTTCATGGGCAGCGGGCTGGAAACCTTCATTATTTTTGGAATTTTGCTCCTGGCGCAAAGCGTGCAATCGCTTCGCGACGGATTCCATTTTCTGCGATACCTGCGCCGGTGCCGATCCCAGCCCATCGGCGATTATGCCCCGCCTGCAACCTTGATTATTCCTGTTAAGGGAGCTGACCCTGAGCTGGAGACCAATATCGCTGCCTTTTTGGAGCAGGATTATCCGCAATACCAGGTGGTCCTGGTGGTGGATGACAAAAGCGACCCAGCGTTCTTGAAGCTGAACGCCCTGGTGAAAAAAGCCGCAGAGCGTGGTTCGGGCGGGCCTCGGGATGTCTCGCTTCTGGTCGCCGGACCTTCCCATTCAAAAGGCCAGAAAGTTCATAACCTTCTACGGGCGCTTGCGGCTGTAAAACCCGAAACCGAAGTTCTGGCTTTTGCCGATGCGGATGCGCGGCCAGGCTTGCTCTGGCTGCGGTCGTTGGTCGCGCCGCTGGCCAGCCAGGAAGTGACGGTTAGTACGGGCTTCCGCTGGTACCTGCCGGGCAGGACTTTCGTGTCTCAACTGCGCGCGGCCTGGGACACGTCCATCGCAACCCTTATGAGGGAGGGCAACAGCAGCTTTCCGTGGGGAGGCTCGATGGCCATTCGCTCGGAGGATTTCGAGCGCCTCCAGGTTCGCGAACGGTACTGGGCCTCAACGGTCAGTGATGATTACGGTCTTGGCCGGGCGGTCCGCGATAGTGGCGGCAGGATTCGCTTTGAGCCGCGGTGCCTTGTTGTTTCGCGGGAGGATTCTTCTTTTGCGGAATTCATGCGCTGGACGAACCGGCAGATTATCATCACCCGGGTTTATGCCGCTCGCCTTTGGCTGCTGGGCCTGGCAGCGCACTTGCTCTATTCCGGCACTTTTGTCTGCGGATGCTTTGTGTTGTTTGATCCGGCCGTCGCGCCTTTGGAGCGGTTGGGCGTTGCGGCTTTTCTTGCCCTCATTCTTGCCTTGGGAATGGCCAAAGGTCAGATTCGCACTATCGTCGCTCGCGAGGTGTTTCCGGGCGAGCGAGAGCCTTTGGCTAAGTATGGAAACCGCTACTGGCAACTCACCCCGCTGGTTCCATGGGTGATGCTGTGGAACTTTTTGGTTGCAGGTTTCGCGCGGACGATTGAATGGCGTGGTGTGCGGTACAGGTTACGTTCCGACCATGAGGTCGAAATTATCGGGCGAAGAAGGGTCTGATCTACTTCTTCCCTGGCGATTTGTCCTTGTGACGGTAAATCGTCCGGACGCCAGACTTTGCCTCCGCCTTCTTGCGGGTTGGGACTGCCGGGGGGGTCGACGGGGGACTGACCTTGGCTAAGACTTGTTCGAAGGCTGTAGGGGCGGCCTTGGATGCCTTTTTCTTTTCCTTTCCTTCCAGATAAGGGTGTTCGGAGTAGCAGGTGCGGCAGATCACCTTAACAATCTTGTTTTCGAAAAAGCTCGCGATGGCATGATTCATCAGCCGCTTACAGCGCGGGCAGTAGTCGTCAATCAGATCGCCAAGGCGTGGCGGATGCTCATCAGGCGAATAGTTTTCATGATCCATGGTCGTTGCCCATTATAACCGCATGAGGCTGAAATGCAACCGTTCGCCGACAGGGACGATGCCGGCTGCCATAAGAAACTTCAACGGGAGTTCAGCCCTTTCATTGCCTGGTTCTTACTATGGCGTTGGAAGGCGAATGTGGAATTTTTGATGCTGCCAAGCTAGAATCAAGATCACGAGTTCAGCCGATGCCCGAGACGAATTCCGCAACATCCCCAACTACACACGTTGCCACGGTGAGCGGGCGCATTATTGCCGCAGCCATTGTGATCGCCTGCATTAATTATGCAAGTTCGGTTGTTATCACTCTGGTCTGTGCGATCCTGATTGCATTTGTGTTGGAGCCGGGTGTTCATCTGTTGGAACGGATCCATGTGCCCCGCTGGCTGGGCGCCCTGTTGATGCTGGTGCTTTCGATCGGCCTACTTTATCTGCTCATTTACGGGATTTATGACCGGGTTATCGCCTTTATCCAGGCGTTTCCGACTTATGCCCAGCCGCTGAAGCACCTGTTCGCGAACTTTGAAGCCGTGGTCAAGAATATCGAAAAACTGGCGTCAGGCGTTGTGCCGCCCTCTTCCGCGCAGCAATCGAATCTTCCAACGATCCGGCTCCAGCAGGAGTCTCATTGGGGCCAGTATCTGGTCCGAGGCATCGGGTCGGTGTATACGTTCATCGTTACAGTAATGTTTGTTCCATTCCTCGTGTTTTTCATGCTCACAGCCAAGAATCACATCTGGCGGGGAACGCTGAACTTATTTTCGGATCAGCACCGGGAGCAGGCCGAGACCGTCATCCTGAACATCGGGCATATGATCCGGCGCTATATTTTTGGAAACATGATGGTGGCGTTGATGTCGGCTGCACTGATCACTCCGGTTTTTTCATTGATGCAGCTTCACTTTGCGCTGCTGATTGGGCCGATCACAGCCTTCCTAAGCATGATTCCCTATCTCGGAGTCGCGCTGGCCATCGCGCCGCCGTTGATGATGGCCCTTGGGCAGTATGCCACCGCGACCCCTTTTATTGTGATTGCCATCACGGTCATGGTGGTGCATTTCCTGGCGATTAACGTGCTGACTCCCAAGTTTGTGGGTCACCAGGTGAGCCTGAACGCCTTAACCGTTACCATCGCGATGTTGTTTTGGGGATGGCTGTGGGGAGCCGTGGGCCTGATTCTGGCCGTGCCGCTCACGGCGGCTCTGAAGGCCGTTTGCGACAACGTCGAGAAACTCAAACCCTGGGGAGCCTGGATGGGTGACGGTTGACGCCTTTGCTCCCTTACCTGTCTTTAGCTCTGGGCTTCATTTCAGCTTACTGATGATTGCGGAATCGAATAACACTCATCTTCTGTAGCGGTGCTCGGCGGCAAGTGCTGCTTGCCTGAGCGCCGGCTTTCGCTTGAACAGGAACCGGCGGTCACAGATTGCCGCTACAACAGGGCCTTTATCTGAAGCCCCACATAGTGCATTTGACGGAAGCGAAATTATCCCATGATAAACCAAGACTTCTCCGTTGTTATTCTTGCGGCTGGCAAATCGACACGTTTTAAGTCGGAGCGCTCGAAGCTGCTGCATTCATTGGCTGGGCGTCCTCTGGGCGACTATATTGTGAGGACGGCCCTTGGAGCAGGCCCGGAGACTCTCCTGATGGTGATCGGGCATGACGCTGCTTCAGTCCGCGAAACTCTGGCGCGCCCCGGGCTCAAGTTTGTCGAACAGAAGCAGCAACTCGGAACTGGGCATGCGCTGATGATTGCGCGCCCGCAACTGGAGAAGTGCTCGGGCTCGACCGTCGTGGTGGTTGTGGGGGACGCACCGCTTCTGCGGGCGGAAACTTTGCGCGCGCTCGTTGCGGCTCACCAGAAGGCGCGCGCCACGGCGTCGGTGCTCACCATGCGGCTTGACCAGCCGCGCGGATATGGCAGGATTGTGCGGTCAAGCGGCGCCCGCGTGCGAGCCATCGTCGAAGAAAAGCTTTGCACTCCTGCGCAACGGAGGATCAAGGAGGTCAGTTCCGGCATTCTCTGCTTTTCCAGGCCGGACCTTCTCGGGCACCTCGACAAGTTGTCCGACAAGAATCCCCAGAAGGAATATCTGCTGACTGATCTTGTCAAGATTTTCAATCGATACCGCAAAAATGTTGTGGCATTCCCCGTGGCGGACTCGCGCGAGGTTCTGGGCGTGAATGATCGCGTGGAGCTTGCGCAGATGGAGCGCATTCTGCGAATGCGGAAGGCCGAGACCCTGATGCGGGATGGCGTCACAATCGTCAATCCTGAGTCGACGTATATCGATGCTGATGTGGAAGTCGGGAACGATACCCTCATCGAACCCGGTGTGAGCCTGCTCGGTAAGACTCGAGTCGGGCGGGGCTGCACGATTCGGGTCTACTCGACGCTCAGCGATACTGCGCTGGGTGATCGCGTGATGGTGCGGCCCTTTACGGTGGTTACAGGTTGCGAAATTGGCTCTGACGTCCTTCTCGGACCTTTTGCCAATTTGCACCACGGAGCGGTTATCGGAGGGAATGTGCGCATCGGGAATTTTGTTGAAGTCAAGAATTCGCGAGTGGGGCAGGGCTCGAAGGCCGCGCACCTCACCTATCTTGGCGATGCCACCCTTGGCCAGCAGGTGAATATCGGAGCCGGGACTGTGACCTGCAATTACGACGGCAAGAAAAAGAATCCGACGAACATCGAGGACGGCGTTTTTATCGGCAGCGGCAGCATGCTGGTTGCGCCGGTCCGGATCGGCGAGGGATCGTACGTGGCAGCCGGTTCAACGATCACCGAAGACGTCCCGCCGGAATCCCTCGCCATCGGCCGGGCACGCCAAGTCAACAAAGAAGGCTGGCTTCGCAAGCGCAAAGAGATGAGTTCTCGGACCAAATAGGGACCTTTTTTGCAGAAACCAGGTGACGACGTTCTTGTCGAGCAGGGCCCGCTCTCCGGCCCTGCGGCTTTTGCATCGGGAGGAAGCGAAACCAGCGCGGGCCGCAAGTTGTAGCAAGTTGTAGCGGCGGCCTATGACCGCCGGCCTTTTTTAAGAACGAACCGGCGCTCATAGAGCGCCGCCACAGTGCGAGCCTCTCTGGTTTCCTGCGGAAACTCTCACACCACACTGCACTTTTTACACTCAGCGAGTAAGAAATGCTCTCCCACGAAGCTTCCTGCTCCCGGAAGGTAAGTTGAAGTTGTCTGTTTCCATGGTATTAAGTCGGCCCGGACGTGGCATCTCAATTGCCGAATTCACAGCCAGATTGCACTTCCAATTCAATGGGTAGTTGGTCCATA
>JAKASH010000145.1:5229-7237 GCA_021828225.1 Acidobacteriota bacterium
ACGTGCCCGCGCGGGGCAACCGGCGGGGGTTCCTATCGGGTCGCTCGGCCAGGAACCTCAGGATGAACGTGATCCTGATAGCCCTGGCTGCGCTGATGATCGCGGAGATTTACTCGATCGCCCGGATTTCAACAATCAGCAAGGCCTTTCAGGTGGAGAATGCCTATACGCGCGAGGAACTTACAGCCCGGTTCCACGATGAACTTTCCGCCCGGTTGCAGTCTCTTGAGCAATCGAATAATGAGCAGCTTGACGCGCTGAAAACCGAACTGGACCAGGCTTCGCGGCATCTCGGCGCGCAGGGAGGCGAACTGCGCAGCGCCCGCGCGATGGTTTCCCGATTACAGGCTCAACACGCCAAGGAAATGGATGCCCTCCAGCACCAGATCGCCATGAAGGCGGACCAGCAACAGCTTGGGGCGCTGACTGAGGACGTTTCCAATACCAAGACTGACCTGAATACGACCAAAAAGAATGTGGACCAACTGGCCAACAGCCTTGGGATGACGCGCACGCGATTCGGAACCCTGATTGCCCGCAACCACGACGAGATTGAAGCACTTCGCAAATTGGGCCAGCGAAATTACTATGAGTTCACCCTCCGGCATCATCATCCCATTCGCGTAGCAAACGTGGGTCTGGATCTAAAAAAGACGAACAAGAAGCATCACCGCTTCAGCCTGGATATGCTGGTTGATGACTCCTGGATCGCCAAAAAAAATCGCACGATTGACGAGCCCATTTTCTTTACCACTCAGGCGTCACGGAGCTTTAATGAATTGGTTGTGAACAAGGTGGACAAGGGTGTCATAACGGGATATATTAGTACTCCGAAGGGCACTGCCCAGGTGGCTTCGCGGTCGGAGGGATCGCAGTAGCTCATCCGGGCGGTGCTTGAAGTCACAGGACTCAGACAAAACGCGGATCGGCGATTCCTGGAGAAAAGAGCCGGGTTTTGCAATCCAGGCGTTTTTCTCGAACCCCGAACAACCAGCTGGACAGAGCGCCAGAGTCCGGCCATGAAACTGGACACGGAGGTTTCATCATGGTCAAGCGCGCTGTGCTGGTGCTTTCCCTTGTGATCCTGAGTGGTTGGCCGGCGTGGGCGGCGACGTATACCATTCCGGCCGGCACTGTCTTGAATTGTAGGCTTTCCCAGACCCTTTCTACCAGCCTGAACTATCGGGGGCAGCCCTTTGCGGCGACCCTCGCCGAACCCGTTGTCATTAACGGAAACAGAATTGTTCCGGCGGGCGCCACGGTTCGCGGGCGGATCGCCAGCCTCAGCCGGCCCGGCCACATCAAAGGCGTGGGGAAAATCCTGCTCGTCCCTGAAACTTTAGCTCTGCCCAACGGCCGGACCTTCACCCTGAGCGGCGTCCTCTTGCATGCTTACGGCGCTCCCGGCGCCCGTGTTGCCAACCCTGAAGGGGTTGTTAACGGCCCGGCCTCCCACATGCGAGACCTCAAAGAGGTGGGTATCGGAGTCGGCGGTGGGAGTTTGCTGGGGACGGTCTTCGGCGGCTTCCACGGAGCTCTTATCGGAGGAGTGATTGGCGGAGCCGCGGGGCTGTTGGACAGTTTCCGACGCCGCGGCCCGGACCTGACCCTGCCCAGCGGCACGGAACTCAAGTTCCAACTGAGCCGGCAACTCGTGGTTTCGCGTTCGGGAGTCGCGGAATACGACTTGAGTTCGCGATAGCCACAAGGATTGCGAAACACTTTTCCCAGTGGCGATCCGGCGAAGTGCAGAGTGGCATCTACGAGCTGATGTACTTTGCGTAAAGCCCGCGAGCCACGGCCGGGTCCTGGGTGCCCTTGATGATCGCGCGGCCATCCGGGAAAACCGTCAACTCATAGTGGTCAAAGGAAAACTTCAACAGGAAGTTGTTAGCGCGCACAGTTCCGAACTGTTCCAGGCGGGTCTTAAGAAGTTGCAGGTCCAGGCCACGCGGCTCGCGCCGATGAATCTGGACCGAATTCCTTCCGCAGAGGGTAACGTGGCTAG
>JAKASH010000146.1 GCA_021828225.1 Acidobacteriota bacterium
ATCTAATACAGCCGGTTGGAAGAAATCGAAGGGTTTGAATCGGAGTGAAATCGTGGTTGGTATGGTTTTTCTCGTGTGGCCGGGCACTCTGTGAAGGCCCTCGCCTGAGATACACTGTTGTAGACTACACTATGCCAACCCGGAAGTCAAGAAAATTCTTCCGGTACCGGACGTTGTAGCCCAGCACCAGATTTTGTAGCGCAGCGTTTGCTTTCTAACGCTGCGGTCTGTGACGTGGGCACGCGGCTGGCGTCCGGATGTGTCGGGATGGTTTCCCGAAGGGACTGTTGCGCGGCAACAAGAACCTCTCGCTTCGCGAGATCGCAGACGCTCCAATGCAAGCGTCTGCGCCAGCCGCGGTAAAGGAGTACAACAAGACCGTTGAGTACCTTCACCTGAATCCGACCCGCAGCGGCCTGGCGTGCTGCCCGCAGGACTGGCGCTGGTCGAGCTTCAACGAGTACGCCGGCGTGACTTCCGAAGAACAAAATCAGCGCTGCGGGTTGATCATCGACCGCGTGTTGTTACCATCGGATGAACGGACGCGAATTTAAAGAGAAAACCCGCGGACCGCAAAACCGGCGGTCCTCGCTACCCGCTTGACCATGACGAAGCAAGTAGCGTGGACCTCCGCTGTCGAGGTCCGCGGTTTTTTATGGCGATGGCGTTCACGATGCCGTATTCCAGCGCCGCGGCTCCGGCGCCTCTTGGTCATCATGCCCCGAACCAAAACAAGAGCCGCAGACCGCAAACCCGGCGGACTGCGCTACCCGCTCAAGTGCCGTGATCTGGGCGGCGGATTCTTCGCCGGTTGTTGTAGCGGCGGTCTGTGACCGCCGGATTTTTCCTTCTCCTAAAGGCCGGCGCTCATAGAGCGCCGCTACAGTGAAGCCGTGCGTGGCGCTGGAATTGAAGGGCGGATCGAGGTAGATGAGGTCGATGCTTTCCGTGGCCACGTGCTCGCGGAGGATTCCGAGGTTGTCGCCAAAGTAGAGTTTGTTTTTCCAATCCATTTGCGCAGAAGCATAGCACAAAGCTCGGATGGGGGGCACGGCATGTTGCTTTTTTTCGCGTCTGGCGCAGAGCCTGACTCTTGGGCTCTGCGGTTTCCCGAAGGGACTATTGCCCGGCAGCAGCAACCTCTCGGTTCGCGCTGCAATGCAAGCGTCTGCGCCACGCGTGCTGCGGCCTTTGCCTATTTCATGCGCAAAACCCGCAGGGCCGAAGAGCGGGCCTGCGGTACAAGCGCGTGTTCACCGCCCGTCAGTACTCTGCCTGAATGGCGTAGTCGCCAGCGGTCCGGATCAGGAGCGGCCCGGAGACGGCCTTGCCGTTGAGCGTTACGGACACGGGTTTCTTGCCCTGCTGTTTGGGAAGAACCACCTGCGCAATCTCGCCGGAGGGATTTTGCAGGTGCATCTCAAACGCTGCAGGATCGCCAGCCGACTTCCCTGTCCATTTCCAGGAAACATCGATCGGCCCGTGCACGGTGGGCGTGGTTCCCTGTGCCCACTCGAGGCCGGCCGGGTGGGGCGCCAGCAGGTATTTGGCGTAACCCGGCTTGACGGGCTTTACCCCCAGAATCACCGTGCTGATGAAGTAAGTGGGCGAAGCGCTCCAGGCGTGGCACGACGTGCCCGCCTGCTGGGAAAAGTCTTCCCAGAAGGTATCATTGCCCACCTTGGCCATCGGCCCCCAGAACTTCTCGATGTAGTGGCGCATCTCCGCGGCCTGCCCCTGTTCTGCCAGCGCTTTGAGCACAAAGAACATGCCGTAGGTTTCCGCGCGGACGATGTCCTGCTGGGGAGTTTTGCCGGTTTTGTATCGGAACTCCAGGCGCGAAGGATCGGTGATTTTGGCCAGTATGCCGGGAATGCGGCTGGGCGGCGCAAAGCCGAACAGGATGGCGTCGGCATTGGCGAGCTGGCCCAGTTGCTTGCTTTGCACTCCCTTATCCCAGGCATCGACATAGAGGCCGAGGCTGGGGTTCCAGAAACGCTGATTATAGATGGCGTGAATGCGAGCGGCATCCTCGCGGAAAATTGCGGCGTGATAATGATCGCCCGCAAGCTCGGCAAGCTGGGTGGCGTTGTCGAGCGTGTGCGCGTAAAGAGCGTTGAGAATGGAACTTTCGCCCTTGCTGTCAGGATTCGACCAGTCGAGGAAATTCCAATAGGGGACGGCGCCCAGCAGGCCGTCGGGCTGGCGGAGGTCCTGGAACCACATCATGGCTCGCGCCACGCTGGGATAAAGCCGCTGCACAAACTGCACGTCTCCAGTTTCCTGATAGTAGGCCTGGAGAGCGTTGATGAACGAGAAAACATAAGAGTCGATCAGCATGGTCGAGTTCCCACCCATATCGCTGACCATTGGAATGGCGCCGTCGCGCCACTGATCGCGCGAGGCGTCCAGAAGGAATTTGCGGGCGATATCCAGAGTTCCGTCGGCCACGCTGTTGACCCGCAGCTCGATTTCACCGTCGCCCAGCCACTGGTGCTGCTCGCGGGTGGGGCAATCCATGGTGCCGTCCAGCGTGCAAAGCTGCCAAGTGTAGGCGCCCATCTGCCAGAGCTTGGTGAGCAGCGGGCTCGAGCTCTTGAACGATCCGGCATGGCTCAGCTTCGCCGTGCTGAAGCGCATCCCCACGCGGAAGCGGACGGGTGCGCTCAGATGATGAAAAGATAATTCCACAAATCGCAGCCCGTGCCATCCCCACATGGTCCAGTGCTGCTTTCCCGGCGCGACATCGTATTCGGCTACGTAGTCGCCGCCGGGATCGTCCGCCGTGATGTCACCGTGCTCCATCATCTCGCTCCAGCCTACGGTGATTTCAGCCGGCTTCTCGCTCTCCACGCTGAATTGCAGATAGCCATCCACCTCGCGGCCCATGTCGAGAATCACATAAGGAGTCTGGCCGGGAACGGGTTGAACTTCCGCGTAGCCCTCGGACGACAGGCTGGTGAGGACTTGTTGATTCTGCAAAACCGACGCCCGAACATCATGCTTTTCGTCGGCGATTTCTTTGCCAAGAGCCAAAAGCGGGCTGCCCCTCCCGAAGAAAGGCTGCGGATGGGGCGCGGACGGGATCACTCCCGCCGCAACGACTTTTGCAGGGGCGATCTCCCTCTGCACGGGATAGGCCATGGGCCTGGGCACCAGGTGCGCGTAGGGCGCCGCAGGAGGCGTCGCAAGCCCACCAAAGGAACTTTGGGTCACGCTCACGGGAATCCAGCCGCTGTCGTCGAAGTCCGGACTCTTCCAGCCCTTCACCACACGGTCCGTGTGATACACCTCGATGTTCGCCAATGAAAAATTAACTCGAGGGGTGTTCCAATCCCACGCGTGATCTTCCTTGGCGCGCCAGGTTGCGTCGCTTTTGATGATTTGCTCTCCGGCCCCGTGGCCAATGTCAAGCTGGCACAGAAGCGCGCCATGAGGTTTCGGGCCGAATCCCAGGCGCCCTCCCGGCGGCATCTCATACCAGGCCAGGCCCTCGCCGTACCAGCGGACTTCAACGGCAATCACGTTTTTGCCGGGATGCAGGTCCGAGGCAACATTGAAAACGTCGTAGTAGTACCAGTAGTGCGGAGCGCGCGACGGTCCCTGCCCGATAAAGGTTCCGTTGACGTAAAGGCGATACCGGCTGTCGGCGAAAATAGCCAGGCGCGCCTCCTGCGGCGTGTCAGAAAGCGTAAAGGCTTTGCGAAACATGATGAACTGATTGGGATGCGTGGCAATTGCAGCGGTGGACGGCCAGATCCAATCGGCAGTCCAGTGAATGGGAGGTTCATTGGTAGCGGCTGCGGCCGGTCGTGCAGCCGCCAGGAGGAATCCAGCAGAAAAAATAAGAACAAAAGAAAAAAATGCGGTTCTTGCCCTTGTGTGTAACCCAGCTTTCATGGTGCGCCCCTTTGCTATGTTTAGCGGCAGTAGTCTAGCAGATAGCCCCGGCAGCAGCAACCCTGGTCAACGGCAGTGGATTAGCGGCTCTCCAGGTGCCTTCCTTGAGATGCAAATTGAAGCAAAAATGGTTACGGTGAGGCAAGTAGCCCAGGCATTGCCCGGGCGGAGGTTTACGTTCAGAGATCTGCGGTCCGGCGGCTCCGGTTTTGGCGCCGGTCTTGAGAAATTCGCGCCGGCTGGCTTCCGGCTCCTGAGATCCATGGGACCTGTATACCACCGACGCGGGAAAACAACAGCGAACAAGGATGAAGGATGAGAGGTGAAGGACGAAGTCCAGCGATTACAACTCCCGCAGGGCCTGGGCGACGGGGCGGCGTGCGGCGCGGATGGCCGGAGGGACACCGCCGAAAATTCCCATGAGCACCGCGAAAAGCAGACCGGCGGCCAGCAGAAGCGGCGTGACGCGGAAGGCAAAAGCGAGGTGCGAAAAAGTCTGCCAGTTGACGGTGCCCGTCGTCAGGCCGTTGAGCGGCAGGACCGCCAGGCAGCCCAGCACTCCGCCGACGAGCGAGACCAGAACAGCTTCAATCAAAAACGATGATGCCACAGCCAGGGTGCTGAAGCCCAGCGCCCGCATGGTGGCAATTTCGCGCGAACGCTCGGCGACGGCGGAATACATGGTATTGAGGGCGCAAAAGACCGCTCCAACACCCATCACGACGGCAATCAGCGAACCCAGGACGACGATCATGGTCGTCACCATGCGCGACTGCTTTTCGTAATAATCCACCTCTCGGTCTACCTGGACGGTGAGCCGCGGATCGTTGATCAGAGCTTCCTTAAAGCGGTCGAAAGCGGCCGGAGAAGCAAGGTGGACCGTCACCGACTGGAAGATGTTCCGCGACCGCTTGTAAGCCTGGTTGAGGACGTTGGCATCACACCACACTTCAGAATCAAAAGCCGTGCCTCCGGCATCGAAGATTCCTACCACTTTCCAGGCGCCGCCGCCAAAGCGGACTGTGTTGCCCACGGTGAGCCCGGAATAAGTTCGCGCGGCATTCTTGCCCGCCACCAATTCGGTGAGCGCGGGCTGAAAAAAACGCCCCTCGATGATTTTGACCGTGTTGCGAACCTCCAGCACCCTGGGAGAAACGCCGCGCACCTGCACAATCGCATCCGTGCCCGTGGTTCGCAGCTTGAACGGCGAGATGACGACGACTTCCGGGCTGACCAGCGGGCCCAGGTTTGACTTCGCCACGCCGGGCGCAACTTCGATCACGCGGACCTGATCGAGCGGGAGTGCCCCGTCGACTTCCGCCGTGGAACCGGCACGGCGAATAATCGCGTTACCGGCCGAGCCGGAGGAGGCCACCGTCACCTTGAATCCCCGCGCCAGCGAAAGCATGGCGACAAATACGCCGACGGTTCCGGCAATGCCCAGCACGGCGACCAGCGTGGAAGTCCAGCGAACCCGGACGCTGCGAAGATTGTAGGCGAGCGGAATTGCCATTGTTACACCCTCCGCAGCGCGTCCACCACGCGCAGACGCATGACGGAGTAAGCGGGCAGGAACGCGGAAACAACGCCCACCAGCAGCGCGATTCCAACGCCATAGGGTATCGCCGACGATGGCAGATAGAAATAAGGCAGCATACCGCCCGTCGGGTCGCCGCCGAGCGTGTAGACCTTGGCCAGGACTAAGCCCACGCCGCCACCAATGAAAGCGATGATGAGAGACTCCACCATCACCAGGCCGAGAACAAAACGGTCGGAAAATCCCAGCGCTTTGAGCACGGCGAATTCGCTGGTCCGCTCTCTGACAGAAATCGCCATGGTGTTGCCGGTTACCAGCAACAGCGTGAAGAAGACCACGCTGCCAATCGTCAGAATCAGGAACTCGATGTTCCCCATCTGTTTCACCCAGGAGGCAGCAAAGGCCTGTTCGGTTTCAGTCTTGGTTTCCCAGGGGGAATTGGCGAACTGCTCGTCAATGGTTTGCGCCAGACGCACGGCTTCGTCAGGGTTTTCAACACGCAGAACGTACCAGCCGACCGTACCCTTGAAGAATCGCGCGCGTTCCTCCAGAAGCTTCCAGTGGAACCAGAACTGGCTGGTGTCATCCTGCAGGCGCTTGCCGTGATAGATTGCGCGAAGATTGAATTCCCAAGTTCCGGCGTGGACGGTGCCCTTGATGGGAATGCGGTCTCCGACTTTCCAGTTGAATCTTTTAGCTAGTGATTCTCCCGCAACGCAGCCCTCGCGGTCGGCAAGAAACGCTTTCCATTGCTCATCGGGAATCACAAACTCCGGGTACACGGCGCGCTGGGTCTCGACGTCGATGGCCATCTGCGGGAAAAAATTTCTCTCGTCCTGGTAGACGCCTCCAAACCACGAGGCAAATCCAACTACCTTCACGCCCGGAATCCTGGTCAGCCGCTCTCTGTAAGCGAGCGGCAAGGGCTGGATGATAGAGACGCGGTTGATGATGACCAGCCGGTCCGTTCCGGCCACATCCACACCCTGGCTGAAAGCTCCTCGAACCACAAACAGGAGCCCAAACAGGAAAAGCGCCACCGCAAACGATCCGAGGGTGAGGAGGGTTCGGACCTTCTTTCGAAACAGGTTGGCGAAAACGAGCCGCCGGAATTTCATCTTTTGCTCCCGGCCCTGGCGGATTCAACCAGCACGCCTTTTTCGAGATGCAGAACCACCTGCGCGCACTCCGCCACCATGGGATCGTGCGTGACCAGCAGCACCGTCTTGCCGTACTCGTACACCAGGCTGCTGATGATCGCCATCACTTCATCGGCGCTCTTGCGGTCAAGGTCGCCAGTGGGCTCGTCGCACAGCAGGAAGGTGGGATCGGAAACGATGGCACGCGCAATGCCCACCCGCTGCTCCTCGCCGCCGGAGAGCTGACGGGGATAGTGGCGCATGCGGTGCGCGAGTCCGACGACGGCCAGAGCGGTCTCCACGTGAGCGCGACGCTCAGCCTTGGTCAGGCTCGTGAGCAGGAGAGGCAACTCGACGTTCTCAAAGGCGTTGAGAACGGGAATCAGGTTGTACATCTGGAAAACAAAGCCCACGTGGCGCGCCCGCCATGCGGTCAGCTTTTCCGCCGACATTCGTGTGATGGATTCGCCCGCCACGGTGATGGTGCCTGCGGTCGGCACGTCCAGCCCGCCCAGAAGATTCAGCAGGGTCGTCTTGCCGGAGCCGCTGGGGCCCATGAAGGCCACAAACTCGCCTTGCGAAACCTCCAGGTTGAGCCCC
>JAKASH010000147.1 GCA_021828225.1 Acidobacteriota bacterium
CATGAGCGCCACAAATCGACTCTTGAGAGTTGTGAATTCAAGCAGCCGCGACACCCCGAGGGAATTGAGGAAACTCTGATACTTGACACCGAAATCTGCACCCGCTGAAGGCGTGGTATTCGCGGGCGCTCCACTTAGGTGCGTCACTGGCCCTATCGTGTTTCCTGCCGAGCCGACGGGCAGGGCCACTTCAAAGATGACGGTGAAATTTGCGGGGGTAACGTATTGCGACTCTGGACCGCTTTGGTCAAGTGTCACCGTCAGGCCATTCGCTACCAACTGGTCAAGCGTCATGATGTCATCGTTGGCCCAGCTCATTTTGACGATATGCAGAGCCGTGGGAGCCGTGGTTGGAGTCAATTTGGTCAGAGGATAGAATTTGTCCCGGCAGTCGTGCACAACGGCCTGCCTGTTTTGTCCGTTCCATTGAATGCATGCCAGCGGTGCACGGAATACAGGGGTGCTCCGCGGCGGCTGGAAGGTGCTACCGTCGCTGTCGCAGGGAGGCCAGTCGATTCCCCCGGTGGCGGCCCGTGCCGGAATCAGCCAGTAATCGCCAGGCTCGTACTGTCCCGCTGTGAATTGCACGGAGATGCCATTTTCAAGAGTGTACGGCCCGGTTACAGGAAGGTTGATTCCGCCTGAACCGGCGGAGGTGCTGAACTGATCCCAGCGGCGCATGCGGGCGTTCTTGGTGGCGTCAACGGACGTCACCGTCTGCGTCAGAGTCACGCTCAGCATTTCCGGCGTCACGCTGGCGATCTGATAGAGGTCGCCGGGCTGATTCGGATTGGTGCCGAACAGGTAGCTGTCATCTGAAATTTCCACCCACTGGCCGGGACTGAATCCCAGGTTGGCGTCGTGTCCCAAGCTGTCGAGATACACCTGCGAACCGGCTACGCCCGTGATCGCAGAGACGACGGAGGCGTTCTCCCGCGACCATTTGAAAGTCGCCTGCGTCTCATCGCCGCCCTGCTGAATTTCCACTCGATAGAGCTGGTTTTCAAGCCCCAGGTAACCGGCCGGCGGCGTCGGCTGGCAGGAGCAATCTCCGCCGCCGTCTCCGGGGAAGGCGCTCATTTTCCCTCTGTCTTCCAGGGTTCTCACCGTGCGGCGCATCGCGGCGCAACAGTCTTCAATGATGCGAATGGGAGCCAACGCCGCTCGATCGACGGTGAGCAAATCGGCGGGCGTCCTGCCGGTTTCGATGCGAAGGGCGGCTGCTGAAGTATCGCCGGTGGCGGCGACGAGGTTCGCAGGCGGCGCCGGTCGCGAGGGCGTGGGCTTTGGAGTTTCGGCAATCACCCGCCAGACTGTCTGCAGGCGCGCCGCGGTGTCTGCCTGGCCCAGCGCCGGCTCGCGCAGGCAGGGATCGTCCAGGGCCGTCATCAGCCGCTGCCACACTTCCAGGTAGACCTGAATCACCTGAATTGAACCCTGGGCCAGGTCTGAGAGCAGTGCCGCAAACGAAGGACTAGGGTCAATCAAGAAAGGCTGCTGCGCGTAATCGAGCAGTCGCGGATTCTCGCAGAGAATCCCATTGACGTAATACCGCCCCGCGCCGATTTCGAGGGTATTGCCTTGCAGCGTGATGGCAAAGCCTTCATCATCCGCCGGGCCGCCCCATCGGCCCACAATGTCAAGCGTCTCCGTGTCGCGGAGGTAATTGTTGATGGCGCATTGCTCGTTGGCGTCGGCATCCAGTGCCACGCGCCCCTGCTGCTGCAACACAGCAGTGTAATTCTTTTCGGCACTGAACCGCACACGGCTGAAATCACCCTTCATGGCGAACCTCTCCTGTACTGCAAACCTTTATCCGGCCCGAGAAAAACAGCCTCATGCCCGGTAAGATTCTGTTTGCAAACGGCGCCTTCTCCACTCCTCCCCGCTGCCTCGACGCCGGATTTAGATCAGCGCTGCGCCCACACCCACGAATCTTAAATCGTCCTCATCGTGATCCCCGCAAGGGTTCCAGCGGTTCCCCTGCGGTCCGTAGCCGTAAGCAACGGGCATCGGCCTGAGGATTTCCGGCCGGGACGGGACCAGAAAAATTCCGTCTTCCAGTCCGAACGGCAGATACTCCGGCGCGCGCAACTGCACATTGCGCACGGCCTCTGTCTCCTGCAGAAGGTAGTAAACCCCCATCTGCGATCCGTTATCGGCCCCTGTCCAGACAGCCATCGGAGTGTCACCGCTGAGCAGACAATAAGACGGATGGCCGTACTGCAATGTGACGAATTTGGGCAGAAACAGGTCTACCTGCGTCGAGTCTGGCGGCAGGCAGCGGTACTGCTGAGGCGCCCGGGTGTCTGCCGGCAAAGAGCAGAAGCGCACGCATCCTGCCTGCCGGCGGCTGCACCACAACGCGGCGCTCCAGGAATCGTGCTTTGCCAGCCGCGCCAGGAAGATCGTGTGGGACGCGAGTTCCAGCAGGCGCACATGAACTTTGCCGATGACTGTGCTGTCTTCGATATGCAGGTCCGCGCCCTCCGATGCCAGGTCAGGAGCGGCGTACGCCACGGCGCAGCGCGAGCCCGCATCCACGATGCTCGAACAGATTCGGCTCGTTCCTTCCACGGAGGCCACCACCGGTCCCGTAATCGAGCGGATCAGGCTCAAGCTCACTTCTCCGGCGGAAATGACCACGCTGGGTTGGCCGGTATGTTCCGCCGCACCGTCCCCTTTGAGGGCGATTCCGGGTACCAGAGTGCAATCCATCAGCTCGATACTTGCAGGGCCGCCAAGCGCCGTGAACGTGCCGGAGATCCAAATGCCGCTCAGAGTCAGCCTGCCGGCGGGCGGAATTTCGCCCGATTCCGACGCAGCGCCCGGCAGGCCCTGGACCTCAAGATTGCCGCGCAGGGTAGCGCAGGAGTTTTCGTAGGTAAAGTCGCTGCCGCTTGGATGCAGTTCCGCTGAAACGATCCAAAGCTTACTTTGCGCTGGCAGGAGAATTCCGGCCGCTCCTGTCAGGTCCACGTCGAGCGCGGCAAACCCGGGCAGAACAATCAGCCCTTGAGATCCGGGCGGTTTCAGATTCCAGGCGGCCACCGCCGTTTCCAGGGTTAGCGTCGAGCCTGACCCAACCACCGCCGTGAAGTTGAGCTGGCCCGGATCAAGAGCCGACAGGCTGGAAGTCCGGTCATACGGGCCGCCGCCGATTTCCGCCGGGAAACCGTAGTAATAGTTGACCTGCACCTGGCCGGGAACAGGCAAGTCAGGCGCCAGTTGAAATCTGCCAAGCTCGGGATCAATGGCCACCTTGCCGGCCTCGGTGCATCCCCACGTCCCGCCCGATTCCCGGGAAAGATTGCGGCTGCAGATCCTGGAAGCCGGAACGGCCACACCGTCGAGAAGGATTTCAATGCTCGCGTCAGGCCCGTAGAATTGGCTGAGGTTTGCAAAAAGCTCGCGCCTGGTGATGGGTTGGGAAACGTCCACGCGCGTGGTGAGCCGGCTGAAGGAGTCTCGCGGGGCCAGCGCATTGAACAGGGGAATATCCTGCCCCAGCGGGCTGAACCGGTAGCGCCGGTCGTCCACGCGGCAGGCAGGCGCGCCCGTCACACCGAATGGCTTCCAGCGCCACAGATAGACGCCAATATCCGGAATGTTGAACCTTCCGCCGCCGTGCAGGGCAACGTCCAGCGGCGCGGGATCAGGGTCGGAAACGTCGCGCACCCGCGGCGCGATTCGGCGCACGTCCACGGTGCGGTTCAGAGAGTCGAATGCGGAGTCGATGCGCTCCAACTGGCCGCCATGCCGCAAGTCGGCCGTGGCCGCATGGTGCGGCCGCACGTGGCGCATGCTGGTGGTGGCGATCAGCCGCTTGAAAAACTCGACGGCCTTGGCGCGCCGCCCGGAGACGTCCATGGCAACCTGTTCGAGCGCCAGCACCGTGCCTTTGCGCCGCCGGTATCCGATGGTGTTGGCCACTTCGGCACGGCTGGAGCTGCTGGTTCCGGAAATCTGGTAAATGGGGGTGTAGCCGATCAGTTCGCTGATGTAGTGAACCACCCACTGGTCGCAAGTCTCAATGAACTCATCGTCGTAAAGTTGCTGGAGGGTCTCTTCCAAGATCGCGGACTGTTCCGCAATCACGGTCATCAGGGCCTTGAGCGGATCGCCATTGTCCGCGTCGCGCGTCCGGTAAATGGCGGGGAGAAGCGCATAAAGTTGTTCGGCATTCAGGCTCATGACCACACCTCAAGCCGGCCTTGCGAGGCCGGGTCCAGCGTCAGCATCTCCGCGCCTTGCGGCGTGCCCTGCCCGCCGGGCACGGGAGCCGAAGCCCGCAGGACTGCGGGCAACAGGCGCCTGAAGCGCCTGAACAGGAAGAACTGTCCCTGGCACCTGAAAGTGGTGAGTTCCACACCAATCACACCCGGCGTAGATTGCATCAGGGCAATCACTTCGCTCTGCGCCACGCCCTGGCCGGGTTGCCGCTGGTCGAAACTCAAATTCGCCTGGAGCGTCTGCCACACCTGGCCCAGCACCTGGACCGGATCATAATTGTCGGCGTCCACGCGGACGTTAGCGCCAATTTCGAAAAGGACGGGGACGTAGGAAGCGACGGTCACCGGAACATACGGGTTGCCGGCCCCGCGCAGCGCCTTGATGAGATGTGTAATCGTCGGGTCATCCTGCTTGAAAACCGTGCCATTCGCGCCGGCAACGGTGAGGAAGACTGCGCGCGTGCGTCCGACCCAGGTCCAGGTGGCCAGGGCTTTGGCGATTCCGGCAAAAGCCAGGGCGTAGTTCTGGTAGTCTTCGAGCGAGACGGCGCGTTCGAGCGTCAGAACGTGCAAAGGCGCGCTGACGCGGGCGCTCGCGGCTGAATCGGGGTCGGCGCCTCCCGTGGCGGGATCGGGATTGGTGACGGCGTTCAATCCCTGCGGCCTGTCGAGCGCCTGGGACAACTGGCCAGCGTCCACGTTGCCGGCCGCGCCCACGCCCTTGCGATAGACGGCCCGGATATTCATTTGGCCGGTGGGAGTTCGCGTGCCCTCGACGCCGCCGCCGAATTGCACGGTGACTTTCCCTGCGGAGTCGGACTGGGTCACGAAGACGCGATCGTTGGGTCCTGAGGCGAGAAAGTTGTCCACTTCATGCCAGCGGAGATTGTTGACCCAGACCTGAAGGGTGGAATCGGCCCCCAGGCCGCGCGGCGAGCTGACATAGGTGAGCGGCGACTGCTTCAAACTGAGCCGGAGCGCGGCGTTCGTTGCGTCGCCGCTGCCCATGATTTCGTGCATGGTTTCACCGTTGGTCGCCGCCACCACGTTGGCGTTCAGAGTGACCGTGGCGCGGTCGTAGATCCGCGCGAGGGGCTCTTTGAAATCGAGCGTCTGGATCGGCCCCTGCGTGCCGGCCTGGCTGATGATCATCGATTCGCCCACGACCGGATCATTTTTGTCCGCCGCGATCAGCATGACATTCGCGGTGCTGATGCGGAGCGTGCCGGAGACGGCGTCGGGGGTGAGCACCGACCAGAGCATGTCGGAGCTGTTTGCAATGGGGTTGGGCGGGAATTGATCGATCAAAAAGATCTGCCCGTCGGAAAGCGGCTTGCTGCCGGTTGCGCCGTCGCGGACAAACCCTGGCCGGCTGCCTGGTGGCACGGTGGCAAAATTCGCCACCTGCAGGCGCAAACGCTTTCCGAAAACCGCTACAGGCCGGCCTGGGGCGAGGGCCTCGGTTGTGACAATTCCCTGCGTAGACCCTCCCACAGGCCTGAGCGACCCGCTTTGCCTCATATACGTATCGTCATAGACCCAGTCCGTGAGAAGGGAATCGGCCGGAGTCAACGGGTCGCTTTGAATATAGGCTGTGATGTTGCGCGTTTCCTGCACGAATTCCCACAGCACTTCATTGAGGGTAAGAGAAATATCACCGGTCAGGATCTGTCCCATGTCGAGCGTCAGTTGCGTGGTTTTGGACGTCAGCGCGTAGCGGCCGGGGTTCGACTCCTCCGCATTCTTGATCTGAAAGAATGAGGTGTAGCCAAGACCAGTGAGCACGATCCAGGGTGGAGTCGCACCGATTTGCGGAGCGAGTCCGGGATAGGAGGCGTCAAGATTGATCTGGTTGCTGTACTCCTTGTAGTAAAAACTCCAATCAGCCCCTTGTTGAATGGAGGCGGGGTAACCGGGAATCAAACTGAGATTGGGGTTGGAGGTGCTGCTTCCCAGCGTCAAAGGGTTGGGCGCCTGGGCCCCGTAAAGGGCAGCCTTCTTGCGGAAGATGAAAATGGAGACATCTTCCGCCGCCATGCTGTCAGTAAACGAGGAGGAGAGGGGCTGGTCCCAGAAGATCTGCGTGTTGCCGGAAACAGGGTCAACGTTTACAGCCGTCACATAGTGAACGTCTCCCGGCCCGGTGGGTATTGGCTGGCCTGACTGCGCGGAGAGAAAGAGCAGCGCATCGCCAACTTTGATGTTATTCGCCGTCCCCTGAACCCACGTGCTGATATCCGATCCGGAGAGATGCCAGGGTACGGAGGTTTGAGGCGGAACGGAGTTCAATCCGATCAGCGCGGTGAGGTCGGATGAGGTTTCGAAGACCTGCGGCGTCTGGCCGGGCTTCGGCACGCTTTGAACGCGGGTCCCGGCAGGGATCAGCACGTTGTCGGGAGCGCCCCGCGCGTTCGTCAACGTGAACGCAAGAAATGCGGAAGCCGCCACGCCGGGCGATGGCTTGTAACCCACCAGCCGCGCAAGAGACATCACAGAGGCGGCATCAACCGCGGTGCCGAGATAGGCTTCATTGGCCAGGCGCTCCTGGTAAAAGGTCAGGATGTCCAGTGCAACCGCCCAGGCGTCGAGCAGCGCGATGGAAAAATCCGAACCATCGCGAGTTCGCAATGGGGCGAGTGCCGGCAGGTTGGAATCCGAAAGCGCCGCCAGCAGGCTCGCCTTGAAAGTGGCGTGCGTGCCCACGCGATATCTGATCTGGCTCAGGCCGGGGCGGTTCGAAATCGGCTCGGGCGTTTCTGAGCCGAGGCCCTGGCAGCATCCGCAGAGCTGTTCTTCGGGTGTGTCGCAGGAACCGTTCATTTGCCACCATCCATATGGAATACCATAATGCCGTGATCGAGCCGGTTGGGATCGTTGTCACAGCGCGCGATTTCCAGTCGGCCCATGGTAGATCGG
>JAKASH010000148.1 GCA_021828225.1 Acidobacteriota bacterium
ACGGCAACGCGATTCTCATCGATCACGGCTGCGGACTGCAGACCCTCTATGGTCACCTGAGTTCGTTCGCCGTCAAGCCGGGTGAGCACGTGACACGCGGGCAGATTATCGGCCACACCGGCGAGACGGGGCTTGCCGGAGGCGATCATCTCCACTTTTCCGTCCTGCTGGATGGAGTTTTTGTGGACCCCCTCGAATGGTGGGACCCACACTGGATCAAAGACCGGATCACGGAGAAACTTGCACCCTACCGGTAAGGGAAAAGTCTGAGCGGTCACATCTTTCTTGTAGTGGCGCTTTTGTAGCGGCTGTGTCCCCACAGCCGTGCCTTTCCTTAATAAAACGCGCCGGTGAGGACACCGGCGCTACAGCTTCGTGCAATGCGGGTCAGTGCTTGCTGGAACCGTGCGCGGTTGAGTGCGGCTCGAATCCGGCTTTCGACCAGAAAACCCAGTGGACCTCCGGTACGTCCTCGCCCTTCACCACCAGCTTTGGAGCCGACAGCTTGCCGCCTTCAATTCGCGCGGAAAAGATTTCGTTGTTGACTCGATAGAGAACCAAACCATCCTTGAGGACATCCAGCACCTCGCTATCCTGCTGGCCGGTGTCGATCGTTAACTTCCGGCCGTCCACCAAGTTCTGGAGCAGCAGCTTCCCTGGCATGAAAACTTTCGAGGGATACATTCCCCTAATGCGAGGCAACTCCCGCACCACCCCGGTCGGAGTATGCACGTCCACCTCATGTGCTCTCTCATTCTCCAGCCCCGGGCTCACACGGCCTTCCGGATTTGGCTCTTGCACCGTGGTCGCAACCCAGGAACCGAAAACTCGCGGCCGAAACCAGTAAAAGGGTAGCTTGATAACTCTCCATTGCCCTGTCTTTTTGTTAAGTACGTAGAGAGGCTCGGTACGCCGCTCCTCCAAGTCTTCCGGGAGCGGCGCGTCAAAGAGGAAAAAGCGCCCGGTATCAGCCAACACGTCGCCCCATCGAGTCTTGAAGCGCGGCGGCGGTATTCCAGCGGACAGCGGTTCAAGGCCGGCCGTCGATGGCATAAACGGCGGAGCCGCACTTAGCACACCGAGACCATAGGCGTAGTTCCCGCCCCACTCAATCGCAATGCTGTAGGCTACGACGCATGCGCGCGGGTTGGTCCCAGATCCATACGGTCCTCCACCAGGTCCCCCGTACCGAAAATAACGATACAAATTCCAGCTCCCTTCCACCACCCGAGGTTGTCCCGGAATCGCACCTGCGAAGATCCTGGCGACGGTCCAGTGGTCTGTCCAATTCGCGAACACTACGCTCGGAGATACGCCCGGCCCCGCGACTGCGCCCCACGTCGGATTATAAAAGTCAAAACCCTGGTCTGGGCCTTTTCTCGTCGGTGCTGGAATCACGTCAACCTTTTCCGGCGCGTTTTCGTAAATAACGCTGAGCTTATTCATTTTCAGGCTGAGAACGTAGAGATGCCCGCTCAGGTCGTCCGTAACCGAAAATAAGCCTTTCGCGACCTGTCGCACCAACGCTGGACGCTTGCCTGTAACGGTATAGACCCGGACGGGAAAGCCGGACGCGCTGTCCGGCGTCGGCGTGGCAGCCAGCAGGTAAAGGTGTTCCGCTTTCGTGCTGGCTTTTGCCGTGCCCGAAGCACAAGCGATCAGCAGCAGAGCGAGAAAAATAGTGCGGAAAGACCGCAATGAAATTGAAGCCGGCGAGTTCGTGCCATAACACCTCCTGGACTTAATTGGGGATGGCTGTTATTCAGGCCAGTGGGTTATTGCCCTGGGGTTGAAACGACCACGCTGGCGGCCGAGCGGCTGGCTGGAGAAAGACCACGGTGAGCAATCCAGGCGCAAGCACAAAGGGCATTATGTTCCGCTCCAGCCCGGGCTGCAAGGGCTTTTCAGTCTGGTAGCCACGCTCAATCACGTTTCCGATCGACCGTGGGTTCTTCCTCCACCCAAAGCAGTCAGGGAGGCACTGACCGTGGCTACCGGCTCCGCGCTGCCTGCTCGCGGGAGGGCGGAGCCCTCCCCTACCAAACCCGCCGAAAAGTGCCGCCCTGAAGGGCGGCGCTACAAAGGCCAAACCCGCCAGACACGGCGCTACAAAACCAACAGCCAGCGGGACGGGCGAGCCCTCACTCAACCGAACCCACAGAAAAAGCAAAAGCCGGCGGTGAGGACACCGCCGCTACAGCTATTGCTTCGGCTCCGGCGCGACGCGCGAAAGGTAGAACTGGAAGAACTTCTGCGGGTCGGTATGCAGAGCGACCTCGGCGTTGGGCGGCTGGTTTTTGACCACGCGTGTGTAACCGTTCGAATCCACTTGAATGTGCAACGGCTCGGTTTGGCACAGATCGGGATCGATCACCATCGCCACGGCCATGGGATCAAACAGCGTCGGCGTGCGCTGGTTCCAGAGGTTGTAGAGAATGGCCAGGGAGTCGGTCAGAGGAGTAAGGTTGGTAAAAACGCGGTGCCGGTCGGTGCGATCGAGCTGGAGCATGGCCGTCACATCCAGCGGAACCATCAGAATGTGCACGCCTGAGCTGAAAACCTTCTGAGCTGCCGCGGGGTCGGCCGCAATGTTGTATTCCGCAACCGGCGTCGGGTCGTCGCCGTACCCATGGTGAACCGATCCGCCCATCATAACAATCTGGCTTATTTTCTGGGTAATCGACGGATCTTTCTCCAGCAGAGCGGCGATGTTGGTGAGCGGCCCGATGGCAATGATCGTGACCTTTCCCCGTTGTCGCCGGAGCGTTGCATCGAGAAAGTCGACAGCGTTCCCAGGTCTGAGCTGCGGGCTTCTGAAGCCGTCGGCCCAGCGGGTCTGCTCGCTTGGCAGCGGCCTTCCAGGCTCGCCGGGCACCACCGGCACACGCCGTAATCCGGCCTCCCAAAGCAGTTTGGCAGCCAGGCGGGCGCGCGCCTGCGTATCTCCGCTGACCGTGGTGACGCCCAGCAGCTCCAGCTCAGGGCTTCGCGCAATCAGGGCCAAAGCGAAGGCGTCGTCGATGTCAGTGCCGATATCAGTGTCAACCAGAATAGGAATCTTCTTTGCTGGAACAGCGGCGCCAAGAACGATAGGCCACATCAAGAGCATCAAGAACAGGATTGCCTTTTTCATAAACCCGCTTCTGCCGGCTGACACGCGATGAGTCCTGGCCGGAACCCACCTTATTCGACTTCTTCCTTGCCATGGCCCGCGGCTCTTGCCTCCGCGACGATCTTGTCGGCGATCTGCTGCGGCACGACGTCATAGTGGGAGAAATCCATGGAATAGCTTCCGCGGCCCTGGGTCATGGAAGTCAGGTCGGAGGCGTAAGTCAGCATTTCCGCCAGGGGAACCTGGGCCTTGATGACGGTGGACTGGCCTTTGGGCTCCATACCCTGAATTCGGCCGCGGCGGCTGGTCATGTTGCCCATAATGTCGCCCGAAAAGTTTTCCGGGACGGTCACCTCCACATTCATTATCGGCTCCAGCAGGCAAGGCTTGGCTTGCTCCATGCATTTCTTGAAAGCCATCGATCCGGCGATCTTGAAAGCCAGCTCGGAAGAATCCACCTCGTGGTAAGAACCGTCATAGAGGCTCACGCGAAAGTCCACGACCGGGTAACCGGCCAGATAACCTCGCGCCGCCGATTCAAGAATTCCCTTTTCGACGGCCGGGATGTAATTCCTCGGGATCGCGCCGCCAAAGATGTCATTGATGAATTCAAAGCCCTCGCCGCGCCCGCGGGGTTCCATTTTGATCTTGCAGTCGCCGTACTGGCCATGGCCACCCGTCTGCTTCTTGTATTTGCCTTGCGCATCAGCCTTGCCGCGAATCGTCTCGCGATAGGGGATCTTCGGCGCTTTGAGCGTGACCTCAACGTTGTACCGCCGTTTGAGCTTTGAGACGGCGACTTCCACATGCTGCTGTCCGGAACCCGAGAGCAGGAATTCCTTGGTCTGCTCGTCGCGTGAAAAGCGAAGGAGCAGGTCTTCCTCGAGCATTCGATGAATCGCCGTGGAGAGTTTGTCTTCGTCGCCCCGGGATTTCGGCTCGATGGCAAATGAGATGGCAGGCTCCGCAAGTTTCACCTGTGGATAGATAATGGGCGCGCTCTTGTCACCCAGCGTATCGCCCGTCAAAGTCTCCTTGAGTTTTGCCACCACGCCGATGTCGCCGGCGCGAAGTTCCGGAATGGGATTCTGGGATTTGCCCTGGGGCACGGCGATATGAGCCAGGCGTTCCGCGCCGCCCCGGTTGAAATTCTGGAGCGTCGCCTCACTTTTGATCACTCCCGACATCACTTTGAACAGGCTGAGTCGCCCGGCAAAGGGGTCGGCGACGGTCTTGAAGACGTAAGCGGAAACGGGTTCTTCGTTGCTTATCTTCCGCTTTACCGGCTGCCCGCCCTGTTGGTCGAGTCCCTCGACCGTGCCCTTTGCGACCGCTGAGGGCAGGTAATCGGCAATAAAGCTGAGCAGGCTCTCACTCCCCACATTAGGAAGGGCCGAAGAAACCAGGACCGGGGTCAGACGATTCTCCGCAATGGCCTGCCTGAGTCCCGGCACCAGGTCTTCAATTGGGATGGTACCTTTGTCGAAAAATTCTTCCAGAAGCTGATCGTTCCCTTCCGCGACCATCTCAACCAAAGCCTCGTGGGCCTGGGTGGCGGCTTCTTTCATCTCCGCCGGAATCTCGCTGTCCTTCGCCTTGCCGGAGCCGTTCGCGTCGTAGAGTGCAGCGCGCATCCTGACCAGATCGATAACGCCGCGGAAGTCCTTTTCTTCGCCGATGGGAAGCTGAACAGGAACGACAGAACGGCCAAACGCGTTGCTGAGCGCCTCCAGTGTCCGCTTGAAGCTTGCGCGCTCACGGTCCATCTGGTTCATCACCAGGGCGCGGGGCAGGCCGTACTTTTGACAAAAGCCCCATGTCTTCTCCGTCTGCACCTCGACTCCGCTCACCGCATGGACAACGATCAGCGCTGAGTCCGCAGCTTTCAATGCGGCCTCGGCCTCGTAGAGGAAAATGTTGAAGCCGGGTGTGTCAATCAGATTGACCTTGGTGCCATTCCATTCGGCGTAGGCCAGAGACGCGCTGATCGTGAAGCCCCGTTCAATTTCTTCTTCGTCGTAGTCGGTGACGGAAGTACCGTCGTCCACTTTGCCGAGCCGGGTGGTCATTCCCGCTGTATAAAGCAATGCGGAGGCAAGCTGCGTCTTCCCGGTGTCGCCATGGCCCAGCAGCGCAACATTGCGGATATTCTCGCCGTCGTAGATTTTCACGAGAGACTCCTCAAAGTTTCAGGAATTGCCTTTTCAACAGATTCAGGCTTTGAGTCAACGTCGCATCCTAACACAGCTTTTCGGAGGGGTTCAATGCACACAGTGAAGAGCTGGGTTTGCTGACGGCAAGTTTCCGGCGCGCACGGCACACTTCACTTGACTCGCGCCTGCATCTAATCCAGATCGATTTCGCGAGAAGGCCGGACGAGCGGCTCGTCTTTGGATTGCCTGAGGGCCTCTTCGAACTTCTTCTCGAGTAACTGCGCTTTGATCTTTTCGTCTTCTGCGCTCTTGTTAAACACGGCCTCGCGCCGGGCCTTCTCCTTGTCCAACAACTGAGCGGAATGACTGAGGTCGGGCGCCTCGGCTTGCCTGGGCGGCCGGCTATGCGAAATCACTTTGCCGAGCGACACGTCAATTTTGAGACGAGCCCCGCAGCACGGGCATTCGAGCTCGATCTCGCCGCGTCCTTCTCTGGCGGATACCATGGAAAAATGCTACGCCCCGCCGTGTCTGATGTCAAACTCGGATGGGAATCTACTCATTGCGCCGCGTATAGACCCGCCCTGTGGGGGATTGAGGATGTAATTCGTCTGCGGCCGGAGTAGAGACCAGCTTCAGAATAGGTTCAGATCCATCCGGGCGTTTCCAATCGAAGCTTCAAAGGCCCGTTCACGCCACCCAGTCGATGTGGATATCGCCTGAGACGGTGCTGACGTCGAGAAGAAATCCGCCGTTTCCCGCTTTCCCTGTTATCTCCCTTTTGTTGATGCTCCCCTGAAGGGTCAAGGGTCGATTGGTAGATATGCTTCCCGAAACGGTATGAGCACGCAGATTGAATCCCAGGTTCGGAGGAACCCGGACACTAACGTTGCCTGACACCGTTTCCAGGTACCAGGGGGACTGGCCGCCACCTTCCGCCGTGATCGAACCACTAGCACTCTTGGCATGCACGAGGCCGTGGGCATTCCTCAGCACAATATTCCCCGCTGCGGTATTGACGCGCGCATCTCCAGCACCTGTCTGCTCAACGGTCACATCACCGCTGCCGGTGGTTGCCCGGATGCTGCCGCCGACGCCGGTGGCTTGGATCGCCCCGCTGCCGGTGGAAGCTCGGACCCCTTCCTTCACGGTCTCCAGCACGATCTTGCCGGAACCCGTTGTGGCCTGTACGCTCCCGCCGATATTTGACGCCCTGATGTCGCCGGAACCGGTCGCGGCTTCGAGCGGCCCGGAGATTCCGTCAATGGTCTGGCTCCCTGAACCGGTTTTGGAACTGAGCCGGGTGTTTGTGGGAACCACCAGCTCATAGCTGATGGATACGTTGCGCTGCATGCTGGATTCGGTGATGTTTCCGATCTCGATGACATTCCCGTGCTGCTCGATAGGCGGGTGCGACTCAAGATACCTTACCCTCTTGTCGCCTTCCTCGTTTGAGAAGAGACCGCCCCAGGCCCGTATCGTGCCCTGCACCTGGACGGTCGAGTCGCCGCCGGTGCGCACCGCGATCGCCCCGGCGCCGGTGTGGACACTCAACTGCACAGGGCCCGTCACCTGCAAAGTGCGCTGGAAGTGCCCTTCCGCAGCAAAAGCCACGGTCGAAAATGCCAGACAGGTTGCCGCTAATGCCATCAAATATTTAGATTCATTCCTGAGGCTTAGGGTCATCATGTTTTTTCTCCCGATCTCGAGAATTATTTGGCGAGCCTTCCCCGAAGCAGGAAGGTCTATAGATGATTACGAACCAACCGGGGCAAATGTTCTACCCATTCCGGGCTGTTTTCAGACGACTTCCCGTTAGACCTTTGTTTTGTGTGTCTGGAGGTTTCCGCGGGTGGGAAGTGGCGGCCTTGCCT
>JAKASH010000149.1 GCA_021828225.1 Acidobacteriota bacterium
AATATCTCGCCTTCTCCGCGTTGCCCTTCCCATTGCCTGTCATTGCACACCTCCCCCTCAAATCATTCTGTGACTTAAAGCATAATTTTGCCGGATTTCAACCATAACGTTGCCGGCCCCCAGCCGCTAAGTCCTTTCCTTGCGAAATCCCAACTGATATTTCTCGGCCTTTCTTTAACCATAACTTTGCCGAAAGTGCATTTTTAAACCATAAGCTTGCCGCGGGTGCAGTCGTTTGAGTACGGCTGCAGCCATCACGACTTTTCGTTGCCATTGGAGGGGTACGCGATCTGTGAAGCAGGTTTCCAAAAAGTTCTTGCATTCAATATGCACGTGTGACACTATGCACCTATACATATGGGAAAGCATGAGAGACCAGAACAGGTAGAGGCGTGGTTTCGGGCAGCGATCAGTGAGATGTGGCCGGTAGCGATCGGCTCTCTGTCGCTACGGAGGAGCCCCTGCATACGGAAGCATTGCGCTCTCTGTCAGAAGGGCGAGGGGCACCAAAGTTACGCCCTTTACGGGCGCAAGGGGAACCGACGTTTTGCTGTCTATGTTCCGGACGAGCTTGCACCGGAGGTCGAACGAGCCGTGCGGAATGGCCGACGGCTTCAGGAGTTGGTCGCGGAGGCAGGCCGAAGATACACACTGGCATTGAAAAACGAGCGACGCGCTCGGAGCCGGCAAAGGCACTGAACGCCACGCAGGAGGTCTCGTCGTGTTAAGCGAGGAGGATTTTCTATCCTGGTGTAATCGGCTGAATCTGTCGCGTGAGGCGGCCGCTGTCGTGGCCCAGATTCGACGAACCGAGCCCTCGCGCCGGGTCCGTGGTGGACGCTCGAATGTCAGCGGCCGCTATCCAAGCCGCAAGATGGGTGTCACCATCCAGTTTGAAAGCCATCGCGTCGAGCTGGCCTTCATTTATCAGATGGAGCACGATGACGAGGTTTTGGAATACTACGATCAACCCACCTCGATCCCGCTCAAGTATAAGTCCATCAGGGGGAAGCGCCTGACGGTCTGGCACACACCAGACTTCTTCGTGATTCGGAGGGGTTCTGGAGGCTGGGAGGAATGCAAGACTGAGAGTGAGTTGAAGAAGCTCGCAGCGAAGAGTCCGTGTCGATACCAGCAGGCAGGCAGCAGCTGGCGCTGTCCTCCCGGAGAAGCTCACGCGAACAGCCTGGGCCTTTATTACCGCTTCCGTTCATCGGTCGAAATCAACTGGGCGTTTCAGCAGAACATTCAGTTTCTGGAGGATTACTGGCGGTTTCAAGTGTGTCCGGTGGTTCCTGCGATCCGCCAGCGAGTCCGAGATGAGGTGGCCCGCCGTCCTGGCCTCCGGTTAAGCGATCTGTTTCGCGCAGCAGAGGGTATCGCCGGCCGCGATGACATTTATCGGCTGGTTGCCTGCGGCGACATTCATGTCGATCTTAACGATGCCGCGCTGGTCGAATCTGCGAAAGTACGCGTTTTCCCGGACGCCGAGGCAGCGGCGGTCTGGAAGGCAGTTGAAGTTGATAGCAAGGCGAAAGACAGACCGACGCTTGTGCGCATCGCGGCCGGCGGTTCGATTAAGTGGGATGGGAAAGTGTGGAGGATCATAAACGCCGGCGAGCGAAGGGTTAGCCTGCTGGGAGGAGACGGGGTCCTCACCGAGATACCTCTTGAGGCATTTGAAGAGTTGGTCAGGAAGAGCCGGATTGTGGGTGCGGAGCCCGATACCCCCCTGGAGTCGCAGGCGTCTCATCTTCTTTCGACGGCCTGCGAAGAGGATCTGAAAGTGGCGAACCGCCGCTACGAGCTCGTACAGCGGCGCTTGAGTGGTGAGCGGGATATTGTAAGTGGGGTAGTCTCGGACAGGACGCTACGCCTTTGGACAGCCCGGTACAGAGAAGCCAAAGACCAGTGCGGAAGCGGGTATTTGGGATTGATTCCGAAAACCGGCGAGCGAGGGAACCGCAATTACAAATTGCCGGCCGAGAGCCAGGCCCTGCTGGACGAGTTTATTACCAAAGATTACGAGAACATTAAGCAGAAGTCCCGGTTCGCAGCCTGGGCTGGGCTGCTGCGCACAGCAGAGAAGAAAGGGATTCGAGCACCCAGCTACGTGACCTTCTGTCGCGCCGTGGCACAACGGCCTGGGTTCGACCAGTGCTTCAAACGGCAAGGCCACCGGGCTGCATATCAGCATGAACCATTTTACTGGGAGCTGACCCTGACAACCCCACGTCACGGGAATCGCCCTTTTGAGATTGGGCACGTTGACCACACTCAACTGGATATAGAACTTGCAAGCTCACAGATCAATCGTGTTCTTGGGAGACCCTGGATGACCTTTCTAACTGATTCCTTCTCCCGCCGCATTCTGGCCTTCTATCTCACTTTTGACGATCCCAGCTACCGCTCGTGCATGATGATCTTGCGGGAATGTGTCCGCCGGCATGCTCGGCTCCCCCAGATTACGGTTGTTGACGGCGGAGCTGAGTTCAGGAGCACATATCTTGAAACCTTGGTAGCCAGATATCAATGCACCAAGAAGACGCGCCCGCCTGCCAAGGGTCGTTTCGGCTCCGTGATTGAACGGCTGTTCGGAACCACGAACACTCAATTGATCCACAATTTGAGCGGCAACACCCAAATCACTCGTAACGTGCGCCAAGTGACCAAGTCTGTTAATCCCAAGGAACATGCTGTATGGACACTGGAGCGGCTGTACAAGCGCCTTGCTGAGTATGTATTCGAGGTCTATGACACGACGAGCCATCCGGCTTTGGGCCAAAGTCCGCGGGAGGCGTTTCAGTTGGGACTGGAAGCGTTTGGGTTCCGTCCCGAATGCAGGATTCCATATAACCAGGATTTTATTATCGCCACGCTTCCCACCGTTGCGAAGGGCACAGCCAAGGTAACGACGGGGCGCGGTGTAAAGATAAATCACATTTATTACTGGTCGAGCAACTTTCAGGATCCTGGCGTAGTCAACCAGCAGATTCCCGTCCGGTACGATCCGTTCGATGCGGGTACGGCCTATGCATATGTTGGAAGGCAATGGGTCGAATGCCACTCCGAGTACTATGCCCTGCTGCACGATCACTCCGAGAGAGAACTGATGCTCGCCAGTTGTGAAATTCGTCGCCGGAAACAGCACGACGCAAGCGAATTCGCCGTGACCGCCAAGAGACTGGGAACTTTCCTGCACTCAGTCGAAGCCGACGAAGCCGACGAAGCCGTTTTGATACAGCGGATACGGGATCAGGAGGGACAAGCGATATGGAATCCCAGGCTTACCGCCGTCGCAGCAGAACCCACATACCTGAACGAACTCGGGCCGAAGGGCCTGCCGGACGAGGATGCGCCGGTTGATTACGGAAGTCCGCCAGAAGGCGACGAGATCTACGGAGAGTTCTGAAATGACCCTATCGCCAGGATTCTCTCGCAACTTGCTTGAAGGGCCGAAAAGCGCTCGACTGGCCCACTTCCGTTCTTATACGGTTGCCCACCCGCTGTTGGTGCAAGCGAAAGAAAAACTGACGGCTGCCATTTTCGATTCCGAGCCGAACTCACTGATCTTTGTGGTGGGGCCAACTGGCGTGGGGAAGACCACATTGCGGATCCGGACTGAGCAGATTCTCGCTGATGAATTACGGCTGGAGCTGGAAGATAATCGGGAACGCATCGCGGTGGTGAGCGTCGAAGCCATGGCGCCGGAATCAGGCAACTTCTCCTGGCGGGATCTGTTCAAGAGGCTTCTCCAAGCGCTCGACGAACCGTTAATCGAATACAAACGGGATCTGCGGGCGGAGTTGGCTCCGTTGCGGTCTTCCCGGCGTTCCAGTCCGACGATGGCTCAATACCGATACGGGCTCGAAAGGGCACTCCAGTTTCGCCGTCCCACAGCAGTCATGATTGACGAAGCCCAGCATTTGGCCAAGATTGCTTCTGGGCGGCGACTGCTTGATCAGTTAGATGTCATTAAATCCGTAGCGAACCAGACCGGTACGGTTCACGTGCTTTTCGGCACCTATGATCTTGCTTTTCGAAATCTGAGTGGTCAACTGAGCCGGAGGAGTATCGATATCCACTTTCCGCGCTACCATGCGGAGTCCGCCCAGGAACGACAGGCCTTTATAAGCGTCGTCCGCTCATTCGCCCGGCAGTTACCCTTGCCGGTTCTGCCGGACCTCGTGGGTGAATGGGAGTTCCTCTACGAGAGAAGCCTTGGCTGTATCGGTGTCCTGAAGCAATGGCTGACGCGATCCTTGTCCACCGCCCTCCGCCGGGGCGAGTCAACGCTGACCCACCAAGATCTGGAAAGTCATGCTCTCTCGGTGGCGCAGCTGGAAAAGATCCTGTCCGAAATAACAGAGGGCGAGCTCCGCCTGAAAGACAGCGACGATGCCCGATCTCGACTGCGCGAAAAGCTCGGCTTGGCTCGGCATGAGAACAGTCGTGCGCCGGCGCACGAAACGAGACCCGCGAATTCGAATTCCTTAAGATCCCGTGCAACCCGGCGGCCTGGAGAGCGGCGCCCTGTGCGGGACATGATCGGGCAGGCGGAGGCCGGTTATGCAGCCAGTCTTTGATGCCTGGGACCTGACTCTCCATCCGTTGAAGTCCCGGAACCGGCTCTACGCCCCAGTGCCGGAGGGGATAGGCACCGCGTTCGTGGAAAGCCTGAGCAGCTATGTGGTTCGTCTTGCGGAGGCTCATGCCGTTTCTACGAGCGACCTTATATCCCGTGAGCTTTCTCGCCATGCGAGCGCTCCAATCTATTCTTACTCCTGCTTTGGAATAAATGGGCCTGAAGCCCGTGCCGTACGCTGGGTCCAGGCGGTGGAAAGGGCCACCCTTCGCTCGGACCTCCGCTATCTTACACTCTTGCCATTCAAGAGGCTCTTTCCTACCCAGTTACTGCTTCGGAAGATTCGTGCCTGGTGCCCGGAGTGCTATCAGGATATGACTGTCGCAGGGGTCGTTTACGACCCACTGCTTTGGTGCCTCCGGCTGGTCGAAGCTTGTCCTCGGCACCGCCGGCTTCTTGTGACTACCTGCAGCCGTTGCCGCCAATCGCATCGCCCGTTGTGCGCCGTTTCGCGAACAGCATGTTGTTCATGGTGTGGGATGGAGTTGAGACAAACCTATGGATTTCCAGGCCCCGTTCCAACGGAATATCAATTGGCATCGGCCGATGCCATGGGTCAACTATTGGCTCGCGCCCCGGCAATCCCCCTGGAGGAAGGACTCCCGGATCGAGTGCGAGATGTACTTACCGCCTATATTGCGGCATTCGCCGCGGGCAATCGCGCGGCGGTAGCTGAAACGGTTCAGTACCATCCGAATGTGCTCCGTGGGTGGCTTCTCGGCCACAGGAGGCTGCGTGTCGACACTTTATTTCGTGTGTGGTATCGGCTAAAGCTGCCTGTATCGGTCCTCTTCTCCCCGCCAGGCGTACCGCTGCCATGGGAAGAGAACAGCACAGCGATCAGCAGCCTTGAGCGGAGAAAAAAAGTAGCGCCCAGGCACAGCCGCGACAAACTCCGGAAAGCTCTTGAGGAGGCGGTTCATGAGCAGCCGCCTCCGGCCCTGTCTGAAGTTGCCCGCAGGCTTGGATACCTGCAGACTGGTGCGCTTCACCGCGCACATCATGCGCTTTGCGTTCAGATTGTCAAACGCTACCACCAGTCCGGCCGCTGGTCGTCTTGGTGTAAGGCGGGAGCAAGGCCTATCTGTGACCTGCCAAAAGTAAAGCAGGTCTTGGAAGATTATCTGAGAGCCGAAGGTCCAATCCCTCCGTTGGATCGAATCGCGGCGTCTCTTGGTTACGTGGGCGGTGCGCACATTCGCAGGAAGTTCCCGGACCTATGCAGGGCACTATACGCGAAAATCGCTCGACAAAGAGCGGAGAAGATTGCGGCCATTAACCCGGTTCTAGAGCAGGCACTCCAAGAAAATCCTCCGCCGACTCTTCGAGAACTGGCTCAGCGGGTTGACTTATCGTTTCCCCATTTTCTGAACTTACTTGTTCCCTCTTCGCGTCAGAGAGTTAAGCAGCGCCGACGGGAGTATATTGAATCCTGCCGCGCTGAACTGTACCACAAGCTGAAGGTTTCGCTGGACGAAAAGCCGCCCCCTCGACGCGAAGAGGTGTATACACGATTAGGTATAAGCGCGCCCTTCGCGCGTAACCACTTTCCAGAATTACATCTTGCCCTCAGCGCACGATACTGGAAATACCGAAAAGAACAACGTGGGGCTCGGGAAGAAGCCACCCGACAGGAGATTCCGGCAATTGTGCAAAGCCTTCACGAGCAAGGCATCTGCCCATCGGTCGATCGAGTCAGGGATCTACTAAAAAGCAGATGTGCCCTCCAGTGGGAGGCCTTCGGCCAAGCAGTGTATGACGCGCGGAGGTCGCTAGGCATCGACTGAAGTCTATTCTTCCTGGGTGATCCGCGTGAAGACAACAATGTTCGCAGGTTTACTTGTGGGCCGGCAGCGGACATGCCGAAATCATCGCTTTGGTTGCCCACCAGACAGTCAACTGCGTCTTCCCAGTTCGAGGATTTCGCCAATGAAGTCGCCGTACCGTGATCTGGTCGACGTGATGGCGCTTAGTCAACTTAAATGTGAAAATCTCGTGCGTATTTGAAATGATCGTGCGTTTGAACGGAATCTGATCAGCCGTGCGAGGGTCGAGCTTAGGTTCTACCATCCCTAATCCCACCTCCGCTACCGTATGAGCGTCACTGCGCCAGGGTTGATGACCCTCTGCCTCGCCTCGTTCGATTTCGGCTATGTCGCTTTCGGTAATCTTGAAGTCAATAACTCGTTTTTGGCATCCACTAGCTTCAACCTCAATTGCGGATAAAGGCCCCAGGCAAATCCCCAAGACAACAAGGATAATCAACGCATGAGCCGAGGGGCCGCGAGTCAGTCCCTCTGACTTTCCCGACTTCCACACGGGAGTGTTCATCCTCTCTTTTGTCCCAGAGATTGCTTCTCCGCACCTCTCGCCGAGCCAGCCATTGCAATTTAAACCATAACCTTTCCGAACGGCAAATTTATGCTTTAAGTCACACATTCA
>JAKASH010000150.1 GCA_021828225.1 Acidobacteriota bacterium
ATGGAAGCGCTGTTTGACGGCATTCCGCTCGACCGAGTTTCAACTTCCATGACCATCAACGCGACCGCACCTATTTTGGTGGCTTTGTATTTTGCCGCGGCAGAGAAGCAGGGTGTCGATCTCAGGCATCTTTCGGGAACTGTCCAGAACGACATTTTGAAGGAGTATATCGCACGGGGGACGTACATTTATCCGCCCAAGCCGGCGATGCGCCTGGTGACGGACATCTTTGCCTTTTGCCGGAATCACGCACCCGAATGGAACACGATCTCAGTCAGCGGCTATCACATCCGCGAGGCGGGCGCGACCGCGGCGCAGGAGATCGCCTTTACGCTCGGGAACGGCATCGCGTATGTGCAAGCGGCTTTGGAGCGGAATCTCAACGTTGATGAAGTTGCCCCGCGGATTTCGTTTTTCCTGAATGCGCATAACAACTTTCTCGAGGAGATCGCGAAATTCCGAGCTGCGCGGCGGATGTGGGCGCGCATGATGCGCGAGCGTTTCAAAGCGCAGAATCCGCGCTCGTGGACGTTCCGTTTTCACACCCAGACCGCAGGTTCCACCCTGACGGCGCAGCAACCGGACGTCAACATTGTTCGGGTAACCCTGCAGGCTCTTGCGGCTGTGCTGGGAGGTGCCCAATCGATCCACACCAACTCGCGCGACGAGGCTCTGGCCCTGCCGACGGAGGATTCGGCGCTGCTGGCGCTTCGCACGCAGCAGATCATCGCTTACGAAAGCGGAGTCGCGAACACGGTTGATCCGGTTGCGGGTTCGTACACTATCGAAAAGCTGACCAACGAAATTGAGAGCGTGGCAGAGGATTATCTCAAGAAGATTGACGCGATGGGTGGGATGCTCGCGGCGATCGAGAGAGGCTTCGTGCAGCGCGAGATCCAGCAGTCCGCCTACGAGTACCAGGTCAAAATCGAGAGCGGCTGTCAGGTCATTGTGGGAGTCAACCGCTACCAGGAAGGGCCTGAAGGGCAGATCCCGATCCTTCGAATTGACCCTGAAATCGAACGGCAGCAGGTTGTGCGATTGCAGAAGCTGCGGGCTCGCCGCGACCGGGCCAGGGTTGAGGCCGCGCTCCGGGAGATCGAAGCGACCGCGCGAAGCGAGCGTAACCTGATGCCGGTAATTCTTGAGGCGGTGAAAGCCTACTCAACGGTGGGAGAGATCTCCGAAGTCCTGGCCAGGGTCTTCGGCAATTACAAGGAAAGGGTCGTTTTCTAATGCCCAACTTAACCTTTCTCGGCGCAGCACGTACGGTTACCGGTTCCAAGTATCTTCTGGAGGCATCCGGCGAGCGCCTCCTGATTGATTGCGGTCTTTTCCAGGGGCATAAAGAACTCCGCCTGCGCAACTGGAGTCCTTTGCCCATCGACCCTTCCAGCATTCAATGGCTTGTTCTGACCCACGCCCATCTGGACCATACGGGCTATACCCCGCGGCTGGTGAAGGAGGGCTTTCATGGGGAGATTTGGGCCTCTGCAGCCACGGTCGATTTGTCACACTTGATTCTTCCGGACTCAGGCCATCTGCAGGAAGAAGATGCGCAATACGCAAACAAGAAAGGGTTCAGCAAGCACAAACCTGCTCTGCCGCTTTACACTCATGACGAAGCAATCGAATCCCTCAAGCTCTTCCGCGTGGTTGATGAGACAAAACCCCTGGAGCTTTCGCCGCACTTTAAGTTGAAGTTTTTCCGCGCGGGACACATTCTGGGCGCGCGGATGGTGGAAGTGACGGTTTCAGAGGAAGGGAAGTCGGTCAAAGTTCTTTTCTCGGGCGACATTGGACGATTTCCGCAACTCATCATTCGCGAGCCGGCTGTCCCCGATGCGGCCGACTACCTGGTTTGCGAATCGACCTATGGAGACCGGCTTCACCCGACGGATGACTTCCGCTCGCGCCTTGCCGAAATTGTCGAGAGGACGGCGGCCCGTGGCGGCTCTGTCATCATTCCGTCTTTTGCGATCGGGCGCACGCAGGAACTGCTGTACCTTTTCCGCATGCTGGTCAACGAAGAGAAGATGCAGGCGCTGCCCATTCATGTTGACAGCCCCATGGCAATTGACGCGACGGACCTCTACCGAAAGCACCATGAGGACCATAACCTGCAGACGGACGAGTTTGAATCCAGCGGGCACAGGCTCTTCGCACAGCCGAATGTTCACTTTGATCGCACGGTGGAAGAGTCCAAGGCTCTGAACGAGTGTCATTATCCCACCATCATCATCTCTGCCAGCGGAATGGCTACGGGAGGGCGGGTTCTTCATCACCTGGTCCGATGTCTGCCCGACCACCGCAATACGATTCTTTTCGTAGGCTTTCAGGCTCCGGGAACCCGGGGACATACCATCCAATCAGGAGCGGAAACGGTGAAGATTCACGGGCAACAAGTGCCCATTCGTGCGCATGTTGAAACCATTGAAAATTTGAGCGGGCATGCGGATTATCATGAAATCATGACCTGGCTTCGAGAGTTGCCCTCTGCGCCGAGGAAGACCTTCGTCACTCATGGTGAACTCCACGCGGCCGCGGCGCTTCAAGAAAGAATCACCGCAGAACTGGGGTGGTGCGCGGGGATCCCCGCGTATCTGGACAGCGTTTCGCTTGCGAGTTGATGTTAGGCTACGGTGGTGATACGTGGTTTCCCTGAGGTAGTGTGGTTACTTGCGGCCAGTGGTCCATTTTAAGCCAAGCGCGGCAGGGATGTTGTTCGACTGTGCAAAGGTTCAGGGCCGAAGGAAAGGTAGAATTGCGATGAAAATGACGCTGTCCTTTGCACTGTTGATTCATATATAACAGGGAGTGCTCAGTAAAGGGGGATCAATGTGCGAATTGTGCACCTGTCCGAAAACTGTCCTTTAGTACAGTTGTAGTTTAGATATATGAGCTATAGACTGCGTACGCGATTGTTTGTACCGAAAGGTTAATAACTCATTGTCAAAAGCGCCAGCCGGGAGGGGGGAAGGCATGGTTGCGAATGATCAGATGCGTGCTTGGGCTAAACCACGCTCGGCTGTGCTGTCAACTCCTCGGTTTATGTCTTTTTCCCGACGCCTTTAAACCTGCCGATTCATCCGCAGCACTCTTGCTCGACACAATCGAACCGCTACTGGAGGGAAAATGAACACGCCGCTGTCTCTTGTGCAGGAACTACGAGGCATCAGGGGAGGTCAGAAGCATGGCCAGAATGACCTCGAAGGGCTCCTTTCCGAAATTCATGAAGCTCGCCGGGAATGGCAGGAGCAAGTGGACCAGGCACAGCGCCTGCTCCGGGAGTTGCTGGGGGCGATATCGGAACTTTCAGGAGTGGAGTTGCCTGGAATCACCCTTGACACTCAGAAGGACGGTGACGGGTCTCTCCGATTAGGCTTCAAAACGCTGAAGGACCGGATTCGAAATGAGTTGGAGGCGTTTGCCTCTAAATCGGCCTCCGAGGTCGCCAAGCAGATTCAAGGCAAAGGCCGTATTGTGCTGGATCCCCTCGAAGCGGAAATAAATGCGAGGCTGGATCATCTTGCCGATGAGTTCCGCGGAAAGATGCAAGAGCGGCTGGAATCAGAGCAGAACGAGGTTGCGAAGCTGGCAAAGGTTCGCACTGATGAGATGTTGCAGGCCAAGATGGGGGAATTCGCCGAGTGGATCAAGCTGATGACCGAAGGCACGGTGTCGTCAGTCCCGTCATCAGTCCAGAAGGCACTTGAGCCGCACCTTGAGGAAGTCAAAGGGCGTCTGAAGACTTCTTTTCAGCAGGAGCTTAGCATGGTGCTCCTGGAAATGGAAAGGATCGGCCAAAACAACCTGGAGGGGATCCAGAAGGAAGTCCAGGCTTTAATAAGTGGTCTGCCCGAGCGGGCACGACAAGCTTGTTCGGTAAGCACTGATCAGGCGATGAAAGAGTTGAACGCTCATCTGGGAGCCGCCAGAGAAGAGCTCACAAACCAGTTTGAGGCGGGTGCGAGGACACAAACCGAAGAAAGCCTTAATCACTTCAAAGCTCAGATGGGTGAATTGTCAGCGTCCTCGAGAGAAGAAATTCAATCGTTTGCCGTCTCCCATGTAGACAGCTTCAAGCAGAAACTGGAGGCAACGACTCAGGAACTGCAGAAGGAGAGCGCGGCAGAAATCATAAGCAAGGTCAGTAAGGCCTCGCAAGAAGCCTTGAATTCTTCGCTGGCGCAAGTTCAGCAGCGCCTCGATGAGACTCTGGAACACTCAAAGGGCGAGTTGAGGTCCTCGATGGCAATTATGCTGGAAGATGTAAGAGAGCAGACGCAAGACGTCGCACAGGCGGCCCGTGACTCGCTTTCCGGGGAAGCGACCAGCCTTTCGGACAACCTCAGGAATCTGGGCGAACAGTTGAAGGCCGCGGAAAATGAGCGAATCGCCGCGTTGGCAGAGAATCTGTCCAAGCTGAGCCAGCAGACACTTGAAGGGCACGTCCGGAGCCTCAAACAGGTTGCCGAAGGACAACTTGAAGACCTTCGAAGAACACTGGGCGAGTTGCAAGCCAGAATGGTGTCGGGCTATGAAGCCCAGTTGCGGCAGTCGATGGAGAGCCAGCGCAAGGCCATGATGGAGCAGGTTCAGAGGCAGGCTGAGGAGGCGTCAGCCAGTGCGGTCGACCGGATCAAGACCAGTTCAGGACAGGTGGTCCAGGAGCTTTCCGGGAAGGTCAACAAGGAAGTGAACACCGCCACCACGCTGCTGAATCAATGGGCCCATCAGACAACGGTCTGGGCCGAGTCCTCCATTAAGGAGTCTCTGGAGTCGTACAAACGCCAGGTGACCGAATTTACCGACGCTCTGCTGGAAGAGCAACGTACGACGATTCAACGCAGGATCGGTGACTTGCAAGGGCGCCTGGAACAGGCTGCGCGTCTTCTCCGCGTTACAGAGGGCGAGGTGGCGGCTACGACTCACGAAAAAGAACCACAGCACGTATAGCTTAAAGTATCGAGGGGGACGGTCTGCTCTTGAGGAGCTATTCTCAATGCTTACGTCCCCTTCGCAAGTTTAGTTTCTTATCTCCAAGGAAAATACAAGCTGTACACCTCACTACGGGTGCGGTGTGTGCGGCATTGAGGGCGGATCAGGATTCAGCCCCAGACGATCGCCTATGCCTTGCATGGCCCTGATGCACAAGGCGATGTGCTCATTGGTATCGACGCCAAGTTCCTCCGCTCCTGCGACGATGTCTTCTCGTCGGACCGAACGGGCAAACGCTTTGTCTTTCATCCGCTTGCGCACAGACTTGGGTTCGAGAGATTGAATCTTGTCCGGCCTGACCAGCGCACAGGCGGTAATGAAGCCCGCAATCTCATCACAGGCGAACAAGGTCTTGGCCATCAGAGTGTCCCTGGGCACGCCGGTATAGTCTGCGTGAGCGAGGATGGCCCGGCGAACATCCTCGGGATATCCGCGGTCGCTCAGAATTTGGCTGCCTTTCAGCGGATGGTCGGGAGGGTTGGGGTAGAGTTCGTAGTCAAAATCGTGAAGGAGGCCTGCAACGGCCCACGTCTCCTCGTCGTGTCCGAACTTGCGGGCATAAGCCTGCATGCAGGCTTCAACCGCCAGCGCGTGACGCCGAAGGTTCTCGCTCTTCGTGTATTCGCATAGAAGTTGCCATGCCTCTTCGCGATCCATATCCCCTCCGTTGCCTTTCAAACATTGTACAACAGGGTTAAGCAAGTGGATTCAGTGAAGGCGGCGATCACAAAGCGGGATCGAACCGCTCACCAAACGGGAGGCAAAGCGGCGAGGTTGGTATGCGGTGAAAAACTCCGCTTGCCGGTTTGCCGCTTCAGGCATGCGGCGTGGCTGAATGGTTGATTCGGCGGGATTTCCAGTAAACGCCCAGACCTCGCACGTAGGCTAACAACTTCTCACCTGGTGACAGAAGTTCCTGTGGCTCCGATGCGATTGCTTTCTGCCCCCAGATGTGGCGCACGCGTCTTTTTACACCTGAGAACAGCCATTTAAGCGTCGCTGGGCGAAGCGTTCTTTCCTCCAGAAAGAGTTTCAGCGCAAACGCTACGCTGCCCGCGCGGAGCTGGGCATTGCGGACCTTCTGCTTGTCGATGTCGTTTTCGAAATAATGGGTCGCCGCTGCAGTTGGGGTGTGCCGGATTCGAAAACCGTGCTTAAGGACCTGGACGTACATATAAAACTCATCTCCCCCGCCAATCAACGACCCTGCGCCAAGGTCCACCGGGAAGAGAGAATAAGTCTCCAGAAAGGCTTTACGGAATGCCATGTTACAACCGAAGCCGACAGGTTCACCGAGGATATACTGGTACCAGCTCGGGTCCGAGGCGTCGAGGCTCCACGCGGAAAGAGCCCGTTCGCTGGCGTAATAGCGGTCGGCCCTTTCGGCGGCAAGGCAGAGGGGGCCGGCAGGAATAACACGCCCGGTCACGCAGGCAACATTCGGGTCCGCAAAGCCCTTGACGATTTCGTCCAGCCAGTCGGTGCCGATTAGAACGTCGTCATCCACAAACACCAGGATCTCGCCCTTCGCCTGGGACACGGCATGGTTGCGGGCAATAGAGACGCCGCGGCGCGGCTCGTTTAGCAGCTTCACTGGAAAGCGGGAAACCGCCTGGGCAAAGGATGGGTCCTCCGGGCCGTTCAAGACCAGAATGATTTCATAACCGGTGTAGTCTTGGGCAGTGAGATGCTCGAGGCACCGGGTCAGCATCGGCCTTAAGCCGCTTGTGCACAGGATAATGGAGACAAAGGGGCGTAAGGATGGGTGGTAGCCCACATCGTTCTTCTCTTCGGAGCAACTCGAGTGCAACTCAGCACCTTCGCACGCTTGTCTCAATTTCCACCCTCAGGTCTGCTGATATCCCTTCAGGATTTTACCATTGTTCGCGCCGGGAATTCGCTCCTAAAAGCTAGTACAACCGGGAGTGAATTTC
>JAKASH010000151.1 GCA_021828225.1 Acidobacteriota bacterium
GAAGGCTCAGTTTACATACGAAGAGGAGTTCTATGGTTAACGAAAGCGGAAGAGGAGAGGGTGAGATGAAGCGACTGCTGAGTTTTATTGTAAGCGCAGCATTCCTGATAAGTATGTTCGGGCTTATGCCCACAGCCAACCTCTGCGCTCAGCGGCGGCCGGCACCTACCAAGGGTCCATCTGTTGCCTGGAAGGCACCCACGGAAGGCAAGACAAGCGATTACGTGGGCGAAGCCACGTGCGCAATCTGCCACCAAGCTGAAGCGGCACAATTTAAGCTGAGCGCTCACGCGGATATTGCTCCCAAGGGAGCGAAGGAGGGCGTAGCGTGCGAAGGCTGTCACGGCCCTGGCGCTGCGCATGCCGAAGCCGAGGAGAAGTCCGGCGGAGACAAGGCGAAGCAGGCTGAGGGCGCGAAACTGATTTACAGCTTCAACGGCAGCCCCAAGGAGAATGCGGAGCGATGCCTGCGCTGCCACGAGACTGGAAAGGCGCAGGATTCCTTTGACCATTCGGTGCATGCTTCAGCCGGCGTCACTTGCATTGACTGCCATGCTCCGCACCCGGTTGATCTGGCAAAGGCAGGGAAGCCCCAGCTCCAGATTGCACAGGCGCAATTCTTTTCTGTCCCTCGGCTGAACCAGGAGGCTCTCTGGCGCACGGACGGCCAGTTGAAGGAACCGCAGCCAGAGATCTGCTATTCGTGCCACCGCACCGTCCAGGCGCAGTTTGCCCTGCCGGAACATCACCGGATTGGCGAGGGCTTCATGGAGTGCACGGACTGCCACACTCCCCATGGGACCATGAACCACTTCCAACTGAACCATGCGAACTGGGAGTCGTGCGTGAAGTGCCACGTGGAGAAACGCGGGCCGTTCGTTTATGAACATGCGGTTGTGAGAGTCGACGGTTGCACGGCTTGCCACACTCCGCACGGAAGCGTCAACAACTTCCTGCTGAAGCGCCGCGAGCCACGCATGCTGTGCCTGCAGTGCCATACGGCGATTCACGCCGGGTTTGCACCGGGTTGGAATGGCCAAGCGAACGTGCCGCACGGCAAGCGTGGTTTCCAGACGTCGGGGGACTGCACCCGCTGCCATGTGGCGATCCATGGATCAAACTTTGACTCGACCCTATTGCGATAGGAGGTTTCGCGTGCGATTTACACGTAGTTTGCTCTTCTTGATGTTAGCTTTTCTGGTGATGTTACCTGTCCTCAAGGCGCAGGACCAAAGCGAGCCTCAGCTCCAGTGGGGAGGCTTCCAGGTCCAGGGATCGGCCAGCGCAGGATATCGCTTTACGGACGTCAAAGGCTATGAGCCGATGTTTGAGGAGCTTTACGACCTCAAGAGCGGACCCCGGCTCATGGACTTCAATATGTTCGGCCATAACGACAATCCGAATGCGTTTGCGAACGACTTCTCGCTCACGACGAGCGGTCTGGGCGGAGATCCGTATCCCGGCGCGCAGTTTACCCTTTCAAAGGACAAGCTTTATGATTTGCGCGTCAACTGGCGCCAGTCGTACTTCTACTGGAACCAGAATGACAACGTTATTCTTCCGACCTTGAACAAACCCGGGCTCACAGACAACCATGATTGGGCCACGGTGCGGAAGATCGGCTCCATTGACTTCACTCTGCACGCTACGAACAATTTGCGCTTCAACTTCCAGTATTACCGGACACAGTTCAGCGGCCCAACCTTCACTACTTTCTCGCCTGACTTCCTGGATTCTCCGAGTAGTTGGGGAAATTATGCTAGGTCCAACGCTTATTCCCTGTACGCGCCAACTTTTGACAATGCCAACCGCATTACCGGTGGGATTGATTACACCTGGCGTAACTGGAACTTCCACTACAACGTGGGTTACCAGACTTACGACGAGAATATGACGCTCAACGCTGCCACTCCTGGGGAGCTTTCCATTGCCAAGACGCCCGGCGAGCCTCTCACCAATGCTTCCTGGAGTGATTACCGAAGGTTGACGACACCGGTCAGCGAATTCTCGTATTCCGGCCAGCCTTATCGTTGGATGGAAACAGCCGGCAGCTACCTCTTTTACCGCTACAGCGGCCCGGCCACCTTCGACCAGTCATTCAGCGGTAATAACACGGATGTCACCCCATCTGCCTATGCGGTTTCAGAAAGCGGACGGTCAAAGGTTTCCGAACCCAATAATATTGTTCAGCAGGGTTTCACGTTTTATGTAAAGCCCTGGTGGAACATCAATCTGGAATACCGTTATACAAGGTTTACAACCAGTACTGATGGAACCTTCGCCAGCTTGTTCACGCAGGGTGGATTAATCCCCGTTCCTACAAGCGGGCAGGTTGCCAATGACTGGAAGTTCGGCATGCACGAGGGAGACCTCACGATGATGTTTACGCCGACGAACAACCTGGTGATCAGCCCTGGTGTCACCGTGTTCAAGTCGGACGTTGAGGTTCTCGAAGATGGCGTGGCGGACCCCGCCCGCACTCTTCGGAACCATGCCGTATCGCCCACCTTGAGCGCCTTCTACCGCCCCTCAAAATGGTTCGACATCCGAGGCGAAATCCATACCTTCAACAACGGCGCTTCCTACACCTCGCTTACACCACACACCGACACAACCGGGCGTGTGGTTGGGAATCTCCGACTGACAAAGAAGTTCTCCTTGAGCGACGAGCTATATATCGTCAGTCAACAGTTGCTGGCTGTGCAATACCACGGCAAAGTCCAGACGAACTCCACCATGCTGAATTACACGCTGAACCCGAAGTATTCACTGTTTGCTGGCTTTACCTACGATAACGAGTTTGCTTCCGGAGAAATCAACTACCAGCGCGGGACTCCCCCCCTGAACGACACGCTACGTGACCAGGCTCTGAACCGCGTATGGCAGGCAGGGCTTGCTGCTCAGCCGTCCAAATATTTTGGGATCCGCTTCACTGGGAACTTTGAGCGCACGACGGGCTTGGGACAGGAAAGCGGGATCAGCCCGGTTTATGGGCCGTTAACCTCGCCATATGGGACCGGCGAGGTTTATTTCAACTTCCCCAAGGCCGGCACGCTCTCGGTGGATCTGCAGCGGACTTATTACATCCAGCAGATCATTACCGTCAACAATTTCAGCGCCAATATGTTGACGATCCGTTGGACGCGCGACTTCTGATTTTTGGTGCATGAGAGTTGAAATGCCATTTGAGACGAGAGATGATTCGAGAAGGTAGTTCTCAACAACGTGAACAACAAGGAGGAATTCATAAATGAACAAGCTCGTCAATGCAGCAGGTCTTGTAGTTCTCTCAGTTGTGCTGGCAGGCGCCTGGTTTTTCTCGCAGGCTGCCCAACTGCAGGCACAAAGTACCCAATCTATCTTTGACGCGAAATGCGAGATGTGTCATGCGAAGGACGGAAGCGGAGATACCCCGATGGGCAAGAACATGAAGGTCCCTGACCTCCGTTCGAAGGTCGTACAGTCGAAATCCAATGCCGATCTCTACAATGTCATTGATAAGGGCAAGGGAATCATGCCGGCGTACGGGAGCCAGCTCAGCAAGCAGCAAATTAACCAGATGGTCGCGTATGTTCGCCACCTGGCCGGAAAAAAGAAATAGGGTCCGACCAAAGAAAGACGCCATCGCCTGACGGATGGGCCCGGAGGAATCCAATATGAGCAAGATGATCAAGGTCGGTGTGTTCTGCATCGCGTTGGGTGCGGCAATTTCCCTGTCTTCCCTTTCTTCCTTCGGGACGATGGAAATTGCGAAGAAAGAGAAGACGGCATGCACAACGTGCCATGTGAAAATGGGCTCGAAAGAACTCAATGATGTGGGCAAGTGCTATGAGAAGAAAAAATCTCTGAAGCCTTGCGAATTAGAACAGAAATAAGGGAAGAAGTAAGAGGCAAATCCGCGGCGGGTTAGCAATCCGCGGGATTAGCAATTGGAGGTCATTATGAACCTCACTCCTTATCTTGCAACATGGATACCTCTTGTGGTGGTGGTTGCCGTGCTGGCCATCTACCGTAACATGATGGCAAGCCACGAAGACGAGACCATACACGTGCTTGAGGGCGATGCCCCCCAAGTTGCCGCGCAGGTCAAGCTCAGCCGGCGGCTGGAAGTCATCGAGCGGTGGGGCAAAATCTTGACGGCTATCGTTGTGGTCTACGGATTGTTGATCGCGACCATGTATCTGTATTACGTTTGGCAGCAAGGCAACAAACTGCCGGGATGAACTTCGAGTTCCTGGAAACGACGGCTAAAGATGAACGCTTGGCAGCGGTGTGTGGTAGTGTCGGTAGCATTGCTGGTGCTCTCCTCGACAGGCTGGGCCCAGGGTTCGGACGCGCTTCAATGTACCACCTGCCATACCGATAAGGCTCAAGCCCTCAAGGGTTCCGCACACGCGGGCTTAAGCTGCACCACCTGCCACGCGGGGATTAAGACCTTTCCCCATCCCAAGGGCGTTGCTCTGCCCACGTGTACCCAATGCCACACGAAGCAGGCAAGCCAGTGGGCGCACAGCGTGCACGGGATGGCATTCGGCAGCGGAAACAAAGCCGCGCCCAACTGCCAGGTTTGCCACGGCGATGCCCACCAGTTGCAGAGAACGAACACCTGGGCCTTCAAGAAGTCCATCCCGGAGTTGTGTGGCGCCTGCCACGCACAGATTGCCCAGCACTATGAGGAAAGTGTCCACGGCCAGGCCATCAAGCGCGGTGTGTACGAGGCTCCCGTCTGCACAACGTGCCACACGGCTCACAATATCGAGCCTCCGACAAACCCTAGTTCTACCGTCTCCCCTACGCATATTCCCGAGACTTGCGGGCAGTGTCATGGGAACGTCCGGTTGAATAGCCGGTTTAACATACCTCCCGACCGGCTTCTTAGCTACGACGCTTCATTCCACGGGCTTGCGGTCAAGGCGGGCTCCGAGACAGCCGCAAACTGTGCCAGTTGCCATGGGATTCACCTGATTCTCCCGTCATCGGATCCGCGCTCGACCATCAATCCGAAAAATCTGCCCAAGACTTGCGGCAAGTGCCATCCCGGGGCCGGAACGCGTTTTGCGCTGGGATCTGTGCATGAACTGCCGGGCGGCAGCGGACAGCCCCCCGCCGTCCGCTGGATTCGCCTCTTTTACCTGATTGTCATCCCTCTCCTGATTGGGTTGATGTTCCTGCACAACGTGGGCGATTGGGTCAGCAAACTGGTCGATCTGCGTCTGCGAAGGATGAAGCAGGTCAGCCTTCCTTCGGTTACTCAGCCGCCTGCCCGGCCCGGCGAGGCAAACGACATCCGGATGTACTGGTTTGAGCGCCTGCAGCATGTTCTCCTGCTGATTTCTTTCATCGTGCTGGTCTGGACAGGCTTTGCCTTCAAGTATTCAACGGCGACGTGGGCCCGGCCCTTGCTGGTGGTGGTGTGGGGATGGGAGCTGCGCGCCTTAATCCATCGTATTGCCGCGGTTGTATTCATGGCGGTCGCGGGAATGCACATTATTTCCCTGATCAAGAGCCGGAAGCTGCGCCTCCACTGGCTGGAACTCTGGCCGCGGCACGACGATGTGCGCGAGGCGGTTGCAACCTTCGCTTATAACCTGGGTTTAAGGAACAAACGCCCGCCGCGTTCCTCGCACAGTTACGTGGAGAAAGCGGAATATTGGGCGGTGATCTGGGGCGGCGTGCTGATGACGATAACCGGGCTGATGCTGTGGGCGCACAATCTGGTGCTTGCCTGGCTGCCCATGAGTTTTCTACAATTCGCCAGTACCGTTCATTTTTACGAGGCGGTGTTGGCAGCCCTTGCCATCCTGGTATGGCATTTTTATTCCGTCATCTTTGATCCTGAAGTTTATCCCATGGACCCTGCGTGGCTGACCGGTCACAGCGTCAGGCGGCGCGAGGGAGAACAGTCCGACCCTGAAGAGAAAGAGGAAGAGGAAGGCGAACAGGAGCAAGGGCAGGAACAGGCTGACAATTCATCGCAGCCTGAGGAGGACAAAAGCAAGGATGGTTAAACAAAGCAACGGGTTTAAGAAATGGCTTTCTCCATACATTTATCTTTCGGGCAATTGGTTGAGCAGGATCGGGGTTGTACTGGTTACGACGGGAGCAATCCTATGGTTATTTCTTTTGCCGGTCATTTTACGGGGTTTCACCGATAATCCCTACGCCGGGATTCTTACCTTTATGGGGTTGCCCGCGGTTTTCTTCGGTGGGCTGATTCTCATTCCGGTGGGTATTATTTTTCGCGCGCGAAGGGAGCGCCACAGGGGCATCTATCCCGCCAACTTCCCTCCGCTGGACTTCAAGAACACTGAGCTGCGGCGGCTTTTGTTTTTTGTGGGTGTGACCACCGTCGTCAATCTGGTCATCGGGGCTCAGTTGGTCTATTCCGGTGTGAATTATATGGACAGCGTGACGTTTTGTGGTGAGACCTGCCATACGGTGATGCAGCCTGAATATGTCGCCTACGAGCATTCGCCGCACGCTCGCGTGGCTTGTGTCCAGTGCCACATCGGCCCTGGGGCCTCGTGGTTTGTGCGCTACAAACTGGCAGGGGCCTATCAGGTCTATGCAACACTGTTGAACATATACCCGCGCCCGATTCCCGTCCCGGTCACCAGCCTGCGGCCTGCTCGGGTGACCTGCGAGCAGTGCCACTGGCCGGCAAGGTTTGAAGGGAACCGCCTGGTTATCATTCCGCAGTACGCTGACGACGAAATGAATACGCTGACCAAGACAGTCCTGCTCATGCATATCGGTGGAGGAGACGGGCTGGGCGGAATTCACGGCGCTCATGTCAGCCCTGGAATTACAATTCGATATGGATCGGACCCGAGCCGGCAGAAAATGCACTGGGTTGAATACACCGACACGAGGACCGGCAAGAACGAGCTCTTTGTAGACCAGAAGACAAATCCTAAAACGGTCAACCCTGCA
>JAKASH010000152.1 GCA_021828225.1 Acidobacteriota bacterium
TACCAGGGAGTGTCACCGTGGTAACCCCTTGATTCAGTAAACCAGCCGGAGTGAAAACTGGATCTGGCGCGACGAACCGGCGGTCTTGCTGATGATCCCAAAACCGCTTCCGCGCAGAATGTTGGAAGGCAGACCGAAGTTGACCAGGTTAAAAACATTGAAGAACTCGGCGCGGAACTGGAGGATACCAAGTTCCCGGTTCGAATGCAGGCCGAAGGGCGTGTCCTTAATCAACGCGACGTCGTAGTCCTGGTATCCGGGACCACGGAAGGTGTTACGGCCAAGGGTTCCAAAGACGCCCTGGTTCGGTCCCGTCCCTCCGGCCACATTGATGGGGATGGAGAAGAATGAGGCATTGTTCGCGGCGCGCCCGAAATAGTCTTCCCGGACCGTGCGGCTGGTTGAAAAGGCAGGCTGGCCGATCTGGTCCGGGCGGTCCGCACCTCCCGCACCTGCGCCGGTTTGCTGGATTCCCGAATACACGGTGAAGGGCGATCCGGTCATCAGGGTTGTGATGTTCAGAAACTGCCATCCCTCCGTAAAGTGTTTCCCCAGGGGCCGCAGAAAGCTCACTCGATCGACCGGAAGCGCCTCGATCAGGCTCAGAGCGAAAACGTGGGTCACGTCAAAATTGGAAGGCCCCTTATCCGCCCCCGGATTCCAGGGATTTTGCGGCAGCGTCTGCAGAATCACACCCGGACTTCCGTTAACATTGCCGAGAGCTGAACTGGTGTCATCCAGCGACTTGGAATACGTATAGCTGGCCTGGAAGCCCAGTCCGAATCGAGTCGAGTTCTTGCCGACGCTCGCCTGCAAAGCCTGATACGTGGAATGCGATCCGGTCGTCACCAGGTTTAACGGTCCATATCCTCCCACCGCCTGGCCCGCAGCGTTGAATTGAGTGAACCTCGCGTAGTTGGGTGAGGCCCCGCTGTAACCGTTCGCTGGGAAAATGCTGGCGAGATGCACGCCCACGGTAGCGACATAATTCGCGCTGAGCTTGATCTGGCCGAAATCATGATCGACCCCCGCCGTATAAGTCCCGATATAACCGTTGCGAAAGTCTTTGGCCATACCACCCGTCGAGAGCAGCTGGACCTGATTCCCGGGCGTAAGCGCCGTCAGGTCACTCTGGAATCTTTGAATGTCAATCGGCGTGTTAGGAGCGACATTCGCCGGGTTGTTGTCCGGAAACAACGGCTGACCTGCGGGTGTATAGACGGGAGGCAACGTCACCGGGGTTACGGAATTGCTGAATGGCACCGGAACGCCGGGCGCGGCAGTGACAAAAGGCGAAAACATAAAAGGGATATTGCCGGTTAAGTAATTGTCCTGATACAGATTGGGCAGAATGGTCGTGATGGCACCGCCGGCGTGCAGCACCGTACGATTGGTGAGACGAAAATCAAGCGCCAGGCGGGGCGCCCATCCATTCCAGTCCGTCGCATAGGGCGGCTGCGGATTCTCCAGAAAAACGATCCTCGCGCCCGGCGCCCAGAACGGAACACTGCCGCCATTGGGCCCTACAATTACCGGTGCGGACGTCCGCTTTTCAGGCTCCTTGATGGGACTATAGAAGTCATACCGGAGACCGTAGTTGACAGCCAGTCGCGAAGCGGCTTTCCAGCTATCCTGAAAGTAAAAACCGTAGGCTTGCCGGTAGATGCCCGCCTCGTTATACCGGTTTCCACCGGGGGTGATGTCTGAAATCGCGTTGACCGTGTAGGAATAAGGTGTTGCGGCCAGCAGGCCGGTAAGCGAATCAGGCAGTGGACCGCCCGGCTGGATGTTGTGCTGGCCGCTCGCGGAGGTTATCGCCACTGGCGAATACGCCGTTCCTCCGCCAAAAGAGTAGACGCCGTTGGGAGTCAATCCCCAGATGCTGGCGTCGCGGTTGAAGCGCATTTCGACGCCCCATTTGAAAGTGTGCTTGCCATGGAGATCCACCATGTCCTGCTTGAACTGGTAAAGGTTTCCAATCCATCCGGACACGGAGCCGTCCGCCGAGTTATAGGGCTCGAAGAGTCCGTCACCAAACATCATGGCCGGTTGCGTGTGATTGACCGACGGAAAGAACGGCGTGGCGCGAATATAGCCAAGAGTGGTTTCAGAAGTAAGGTGCGGCGACCAGACGCGCGTGTACTTCAAACCGGCATTGCGCTGGTGATCGAAAAAGTTGACAGCAAAAGTCGGGTTAATGGCCGTCTGGTCAGGATTGGTCAGCGGCCCTGTAATCTGGTTCAAACTGAAGCGCGCATAAAGGGTTGATCTGTCTGAAATCCGATGGTCAATGCGCACGGAAAACTGGTCCGATCCTGTAAACACTTTCGAAGAAGCCGCGTAGGTGCGGGCGCCGTATGCCCCCTGGGGATCATTCGGCATCGGATAGCCGGAAAGCACGGGCTGGATTCTGGGATCGACCGGTACCGTCAGCGTATCGCCCGGAAACGCCGTCGTGTCGAGCCCGTTGCGCTCCGCAGCAGTGGGAACCGGGAACACCTGTGTTGTTCCCAGCACCTGCCGGAATCCCTGATACTCGCCGAAAAAGAAGGTCCGGTTCCGGCCGTTATAAACTCCCGGGATAACCACGGGTCCGCCTACGGTAAATCCGAATTCATTGCGGGTGAACGGGGGAATGCGGCGGGTATCCCCGGCACTCTTGCGGTCAAAGAAGTTTCGCGCGTCGAATGATGCGTTGCGAACAAACTCGAAGACACTGCCATGCAGATGATTGGTACCCGACTTGGTGATCACGTTCGTGTAGCTGGCCGCACCGTGCCCAATATCCGCGGGCATCACCCCGGAACTCGACTGCACTTCCTGGATGGCGTCAACGTTAAAATTGGAAAAGGTGGCGCCGCCCATCTCCGGATCGGTCGTGTCAATCCCGTCGATCGCAAAGACCGTGGCCACGGCGCGCTGCCCGTTCACCGCGAATTGCTGGGTGAAGTTGGCGCTTCCGTTGGTATCCGTCATGGTTCCGGCGGCCAGCAGCAGCAGTTTGCTGAAGTCGCGCTCGTTGAGCGGCAGGCTGGAAACTTCCTTGCTGGAAAGATTCTCGCCTCCGCTTGCCCACGGAAGAGCGTCTCCGGCCGTGCTCACCACGCGAAGCTGCTGCAGTTTGGGTAAAACCTGTAACCCGGCCGTGAGACTCCTGCTGTCTTTGATAACCACAAGTCTCGCTGCCTTCAAGGTTTCTCCAGCCTCACTGACGGAAAGTTCGTAGTCCCCCGCGACGATGTGATGAAATGAGAACACACCACGTGCCGAGGTTTCGGCCGTGTAATCAAGCTTTCCTGTCGGAGAATGCAGTTTGATGGTCGCCCCGCCAACGGGATTTCCCGCGTTGTCGCGAAGCACACCATTCCAGGAAGTCACGGCCAGCCCTCGAGCCGCGAGGACGGTCGCACATAGCACACACAAACACCAAATACAAATCAGACGATTGAAATGTTGGAGCATATTGCCAGTATTGTACCCCGGTTCCTCGAATTGGAGCACCAAAGGACGGGGAGAGCCTGGGCCGATGAACTCCGCCGTCCGTTTATGGGCTGCTGATTTTCATCGGCCCCGCCACGCTGCGGGTTTGCTCATAAAGGACTGCACATCAAAGTGACGCGTCGACTGCAGAAAATGCTGTCACTCTAATGCAATCCTCGACAAAGGTTCACGATGTAAGGTTCTGCAGCAGACTCGCTACGGTATAAGTATCCGTAGACCTGACTGAAACGGAGAACAGGTTGCGGGGGCTCTCATCGTAGGACAAAGAATATTCGCCTCCCGCAAACAGCTTCTGGAGGAAAGGCGCCAGCTCAGGCTGGATGGCTTCGCGGGTTGCAGGATTGTTGGGAGCAAGCAGGCGGTCGTTGATGGATATTTCAATCTCCTGGCCGTTAAAGCGGAATTTCCCGTCCAGGCTCGGGTCCGATTCAAACCGCTCGCAGGCTCTGAGGGCTGCTTCGGTCGCCTGCTTCAAGCGGTCCTGGTTGCTGCCCTCCAGCGTCGCCTTGCGGTTGTAACGAACCCCGGCACGATTGTTCGTATTGTCCACGCTGTAATTTGCTTCGTGGCCGACCAGGATCACGCCGGGGCCAGCATAAACGTGCCGATAGTCGCCCACATCCAGCAACAACTCATCGCACACCTGGTCCTGAATCCAGTTATGGAAAACCGGGACCAGCGGATCGAGGTCGATGTCCTCGGATTTTCTGAGGAGAAGCTTCACATTAACGTGCTGCAGTCGCATAGGGCGGTAATCCTTTATCTTGAGCTTGTCACCAGGGCATCAGCCCGGTTGGAGTAATTGTGCGAAGCCTCGATGAAAAGCCCGGCTTCGTCGATCAGGTAGCGTGCGGAGTCCGTGGTGTAGGGGACGCCGGCCTTCTCGTGCGCGGCAAAAAGATACTGGGCGAATTTCCCGCCGACGTAAGTGTCGAAAAATTTCTGCGTGTCGTAGAAGCGCTTTCGGAATTCACTGACAATCTGGTCAGGGTTGTCGGACACGCGCGCGAATTCAGTCTTGACCAGCGCCTTCGCAGCGCGAAGCATCGATTGATACGCTGTCTTCCCTGCCCGCTCCACTTCACTGTTTTCCCATGCGACCTGAGCCTCAAAAAGCTGCCTTTCGGCCGCGGCCAGATCGAAGTCGGTCGACGATATCACTTCTCCCGCGCATTCGCCCACTCCCATATCACCCAGAGTGTATTCACGCGGATCTCCCCAGTCCCTGAAGAACGAGCGATCCCGCTGGTCTGCCGGTGGCCGCGTGAGGTCTTCCAGAAGTTTCTTGATCTCGGCCTTGCCAATCCGCTTGACGAACGCGTTGAACGATTCGCCGTTCTGCCGGTCGGCCACATAGCGATCGGTCAGGCGCGTGACGACCTCAGGAATATTCTTGGACGGCACCGCCACAACCGGCAGGCCATACGAGCCTGCGTTGTGTCCCCACTCGCCGCCCAGAACAACCTGGAAATGGGGCACCGCGTATCCCGCCATCTTGCGGCTCACGCCGTAAAAGCCCAGGTCGGCCACATGATGCTGACCGCAACTGTTAAAGCAGCCGCTGATCTTGATGTGCAGATTTTGCACCGCCTTATCCATCTGGAAGCTCTTCTCACCGAGCCGCTTTCGCAATTCTGCCGCCAGCCCGCGCGACGATGAAATGCCCAGCTTGCAGGTATCGGTTCCCGGGCAGGAGACAATGTCCACAATGCTTCCAGCGCCCGGCGCGCCCAGACCCACAGCCTGAAGCGCTTCGTAGAGCCCAGGCAGATCGTTCTCGCTCACCCAGCGGATCACAAAGTTCTGCTCCACCGTCGTCCGGACAGTTTCGTTCGTGAAGCGCCGCGCGATGTCAGCCAGAGCCCGCAACTGGTGCGCGGTGATGTCGCCGATAGGCAGCGTGACCGTAACGACCACATATCCTTGCTGTCTCTGCGGGCGGACATTGGTCCTAGACCAGCGCTGGAAAGCATCTGAGCCGATCTGGTGCAATTTCTCTGCGGGTTTCAGCGGTTCTTCAATGAATTCATCGGCGCCTTTCACGTATTCAGTCCACCGCGGGTCCGGCTCCAGATTCTTGCGCTCTTCCAATACCAGTTCCCGGAACTTTTCGATTCCCAGGTCCTGAATCAGAAACTTGAGCCGGGCACGATTGCGGTTCTTCTTTTCCCCGAGCCTTGCAAAGACCCGCGCGATGGCCTGAGCCAGTGGCAGCAATTCTTCGGGCGGCACAAACGGGTCAAACAGCTTCGCCTGGTAAGGAACAGCGCCAAGCCCGCCACCTACGTACATGGCAAAGCCGCGCTTTTCCTTACCGTCCTCCGTCCGCTTGGCCGCGACCAGTCCCAGGTCGTGCAGATTGGTGAGCGCGCACGCGTGCTGGGAGCAGCCACTGAAGGCCGGCTTGAACTTTCTGCCGAAATTCTGGATGTCGGGATGGCCCAGCAGAAACTTTGCCAGCGCCTGCGAGTAGGGCGTCACGTCGAAAGCCTCATCCTGGCAAACGCCCGCGTAAGGGCAGGTGGTCACATTTCGCACCGAGTTGCCGCAAGCCTCGCGGGTTGTGATGTCTGCAGCCGCCAGGCGGCGCATCATGGCCGGAGTATCGTCGATGTGAACATAATGGAGCTGAATGTCCTGCCGGGTGGTGACGTGGGCGATTCCGTCGGAATATTCCTCCGCCAAGTCCGCCAGAGTTTCGAGCTGAGTGGCGTTGAGCCCGCCGCCAGGAATCTTGATCCGCTGCATGCCCGGAGCGTCCCAGAGCGTATTCGGTCCCTTGGTCAGTTCCCGCCTGGGATAGGCCATCTTCTGGACCTTCTTCCCGTCATGCCTCTCGCCGTTGTCGTAACGTTGCCCGTATGCGCCCCGCCGCAAGCGCGTTTCCGCAAACACGCGGTCATCCAGCTTGCCCATTTTCTTGAGACTGATTTCGGCCTCAAAGATATCAATTTCGCGGGCCAAAGCTTCCGGCATCTTTTCAGCGAGATGTTCCTTCCAAAGCGCGTTCGAAACTTTCATAATGGCCTCGCTCCAAAATAAAAAACCCACCGCCAGCCTTACCTGCGACGGTGGGTTTGGATTGTACCTGAACTAAAAAAGCGGTTAGGGCTATCCTCCACACGTCGGCGCATGACTGCAACAACACATGCAAGCGCCACTATAGAGTGTCTCACCCATAATACAAGCTTGTATATTACCCAAAAACAGCCAACCTTGTCAATCAAATGTTGCGCTCTGCGGTAATCCCTCAGTTTCGGTCTCGTTCCGGGTATGGATGGGGTGAATTTTGGGAAAGGGGGATGATTTTCTGCTGGGCAAATCGAAGTCTCTTCGTTACTGTAGCGTGGGGAGCAGCGAAGCGAGA
>JAKASH010000153.1 GCA_021828225.1 Acidobacteriota bacterium
GATAAAATTTAAGTGTGAGGGAATCCGGAGGGGTTGAAAGGCGGACCTGTACGGAGCTGCCCTTTGATTTTCCGCGACATCTGGGCTCTGTGGATTTATCATCGCGTGATGGAGCGCCCATCAAAGCTGCAACTTCTCGGAGCATTTGTCTTGCTCGCCCTGATTCTTTGTATTTTGCTCGGCGGTTATCTGCATCACGTATGGTCGATGGGTTAGGCGGGGATTATCCACTGATTGCTATTGCCGGCCCTACGGCCACCGGCAAGTCGGCGCTGGCGCTTTATCTGGCCGAGCGGCTGGGCGGTGAAGTTGTCAATTACGACTCCGTTCAGTTCTACCGCGGGTTTGACATCGGTACAGGCAAGCTGTCGCCCGATGAGCGCAGGGGCATTCCGCATCATCTTATTGACCAGCTCGATCCCGTCGAGCCTTTTACGGCAGGCGACTTCCGCCAGGCAGCCCTGGGCGTGATCGAGGGCATCCGGGAGCGAGGGAACCTGCCGATTCTGGCCGGTGGGACAGGGCTGTACTTGCGCGCGCTGTTACTGGGACTGTTTGAAGGACCGCCGCGCTCGGAGGAATTGCGTGCCCGGCTGCGCGGCCTGGCTGCCCGCCGTGGCCGCGAGTTTTTGCACCGGCTGCTCAAGCGGCTTGACCCGGATTCGGCCGCGCGCATTGACCCGCGCGACCTGCAAAAGGCAATTCGGGCGGTCGAAGTTTGCGTGCTCGCCCGGGAGGCGATTTCAGCGATGCAGGCGCGTGGACGCGATCCGCTGCCGGGTTACCGCTGTTTCAAGATCGGGCTCAATCCGAACCGCGACGAACTTTATGGACGGATTAACCGGCGTGTGGAGCAGATGTTCGCATCGGGCCTGGAAGAAGAGACCAAGCGTATGCTGATGCAACCGGATGCCGGGAGGTTCAAGGCTCTGGGTGCGTTAGGTTACCGGCAGGTTGCAGCCGCCTTGCGAGGAGAGATCACCCTGGAGGAGGCTCTTCGCGACACGCAGACCGCTACGCGGCACTATGCCAAGCGCCAATTGACCTGGTTCCGGCGGGAACCGGAGATGAACTGGTTTGCGGGATTCGGAGACGATCCGGCGGTCCAGTGCCAGGTTCTTGAGGCGATAGAGGCTCGGCTTGCATCCAAATTAAGTCGGGCTTCCTGTTCGTCGAAGGTTGTATCCTCTTAGTGAGGCGTCGGGCCCAGACCGTGCTGGTCGGAAACAGGATTTATATGGAAAAACAACAAAACATTCAGGACGGATTTTTGAATTCCCTGCGGAAAGAAAAAACGCCCGTCATTATTTATCTGGTGAGTGGTGTCAAATTGACGGGGCGAATTCGCAGCTTTGATAAATTTGCGGTGATTCTGGATAGCAATGGCACGGAGCAGCTGATCTTCAAGCACGCTATTTCAACCGTGGTCATGTATCGTTCAAACCATAACGCCGTTTCATCGGCGTCTCCCGGAGGTTAGTTGGAAACTCGCCAGCGGCAAATTTCTGAGAAGGCGTACCTGGTAGGCTGGGTCCAGACAAGGCGGGGAAGAATCATTGCCGACTATGACCCGGAAGAAAGCCTGGAGGAATTGCACGAACTGGCCGGCAGCGCGGGCGCCCAGATCGTCGGCTCAGTGCTGCAGCGGTCGCCGGAAGGCGATGCGGCCACCCTGGTCGGCCGGGGCAAGGCTCATGAAATTTGCGCCGAGGCCCGTGCCGCTCACGCCAACGTTATTATCTTCGATCACGACCTTAGCCCGACGCAGCTTCGCAACCTGGAGTCGGTTCTCCATTCCAAGGTTATCGACCGCACCCAATTGATCCTCGACATCTTTGCCCGGCGAGCGCGGAGCCGCGAAGGCCAGTTGCAAGTGGAGTTGGCGCAGTTGACTTATCTTCTGCCGCGCCTCTCCGGCCACGGCACCAGTCTTTCCCGGTTGGGCGGCGGCATTGGAACCCGAGGGCCCGGCGAGCAGCAACTGGAATTTGATCGCCGGCGCATTCGCACGCGAATCCAGCGGCTGGTTCAGGGCATTGACCGGGTGCGCTCGGAACGCTCTCTCCACCGCGAGCACCGCCGCGAGCAGCAATTCCTGACGGTAGCTCTGGTCGGATACACGAACGCCGGGAAATCAACCCTCTTCAACGCCTTGACCCAGGCGCGGGTCTCGACTTCGAACCGCCTGTTCGCAACCCTCGATCCCACGGTCCGGGCCATCCAGCTCCCTTCACACCGGCAGGTGCTTCTTTCCGATACGGTGGGCTTTATTCGTAAGCTGCCTCCGCACCTTGTGGCCGCTTTCCAGGCCACGCTCGAAGAACTGGAGGGAGCCAGCCTGCTGGTTCAGGTGATGGACGCGTCTCACTCCCAGCGGCGCCAGCATGAGGCGACCGTGGAGCAGTTGCTTGAAACGCTGGGACTCGCCGGAACGCGACGGCTCCTGGTGTGGAACAAAATCGATCTGCTGGACGATGATTCGCGCACTCGGCTCCCGCAAGGTCCCGCCCATGCGGCGGTTTCTGCCGTCACCGGGGAGGGCTTCCCGGCTCTGCTGGAGGCCATTGACAGGGCGCTCGAAGAAGATCCGATTGTCGAGGGTGAGTTTGAGTTCTCGGCCGGGGATGGCGAACGGCTGGCGCTTCTTCACCGTGCGGGCAACGTCCTTTCCACCCAGTATAAAGACAATCGCGTGACGGTGCGCGCACGCCTTGCCAAATCGCTTCGGGAACGGCTGGAATCCGAGAGGGACTCCCACGCCAGCTTGTTGGTTCATAACTAAAACGCTTTATTTTTGGGGCTTCAGGGCCTGTGGAAAAAGTTGTGGAAAAAAACTGGCCTATTGACCTGTACCTTTCTGCCCTTGACCGAGGCAGGCGTTCAGCTCCTGGCGGCAAGTTTTTCTATCCGTTGTGTTTTCAGTCGCTTACATTGGGGCCAATGAGAGATTACTTGACAGGCGGATTGGTTCTGAGATACGGGACCCGGCGCGGATACCGGCGGAGTTTTGCACAAATATTCGGCAGGCGTCAACCGCGCAGTTGTAGCCTGCCATCCGCTGGTTTTACTCGTCAAATCGGTCTTCTCAGGGTATAGGCTCTGTGGGTAGCCGTAGCCTGCTTGCCATGCCGGGAAGTCACCACGGCTCTGGACGCGGGAATCCACTGCGTCCACTTGCCATGGATTCCCTGGCCCTTCTTCTCCTGCCCGCACAAGAAGGTTGTGGCGGCGTTCCTCAAGATTCTGGCCGATAACCCCGGCAAGACGGTCTTTGTGCACTGCGTGCCGGGCAGCGACCGGACCAGAGTAGTGATCGCGGCCTACGAGATCGAGGTGGAGCATTGCTCAAAGAAGATGGCCGTGCGGGAGATGCACCGGTTTGGGTTCCACTGGTACCTTTTTCCGCTCTGGGAACTCTGGATCAAACACCTGAAGAACATTCCTGGTGCGTGAAAGCACTGCGGAAGGGCTTAGTGATGGCGGCTTTTTCCTTTCCTGTGCGGAGCGGGAATTGGCCTGTTCAGGGCTGCCGGTAAAGGAACTTGCTGCGGTTGTTTTCGCCGCAAGGTCATTGCAATACTTCGGCGCCCGGGGAGCTTCATGTTGGGGCTGAATTCTGCCGAAAGGAAATCTGAAGGTCTTTTGTGGAATTGCAATGACTTTCGTTGACACCCTGCATGGCCTTGGCTATAGTGGGGGGTGTTAGTAGGGCTCCCCGCTGAAAGCCGTGAAGCACCCCGGTGAGTGAGCCTATCTTCCATGAAATTCCGCTGGGGATGAAAACTCCAATTGCGATGAATCTCCCTTTATCACTGACGGTCCTTCGCATCTTTTTTGTTCCCCTCATCGTCGTGCTGATGTTGACAAAGGGAAACAACATGGATCTGCTGGCGGTCGCGGTGTTTCTGCTGGCCTCGACTACCGACCTGCTGGACGGATACCTGGCCCGGAAGCGGGGGCAGGTCACGGCGCTGGGGATTCTTCTGGACCCGCTTGCCGACAAGCTGCTGACGGCCTCAGCCTTCATTTCGCTGGTCTGGCTTCACCTGGTTCCGGCGTGGATGGTGGTGATCATCGTGGGGCGGGAGCTGGCGGTCACGGGGCTTCGTTCCATCGCCTCAGCGCAGGGATTTTTGCTGCAGGCTTCTGAACTGGGCAAGACGAAAATGGTTCTGCAGGTGGCGGCCATCAGCGTAATTACCCTCGAGCCGCGATTCCCGTCTGTCCTGTTCGGCGGGATGCTTTTGCTCTGGGCGGTTGTGGTGTTTGCGATCGTTTCAGGCACGCAATACTTCTGGGATTTCCGCAAGAAGATGGAGGATCGCATCAAGCAGGAGATCCCCGGCCACATGGTGGTGATTCGAGGGGGCAAGGACAAAGAGGGCGAGAAAGATGCCGCCGCTCACTGAAGAGGAACGGAAGACCCTGCTCGCGCTGGCGCGGCAGGCCCTGGAAGAAGGTGTCCTGGGACCCCTGGTACCCAGGGAAATTCCAGACCCAACGCCCGCCCTGACGGAACCCCGGGGAGCTTTTGTCACTCTGCGGAAGCACGGCCAGCTCCGAGGCTGCATCGGGCATGTGCAGACGTCAGAGCCCCTCTACAAGACGGTCCAGAAATGCGCTGTGGCTTCAGCGCTTGCCGATCCCCGATTCGTTTCCGTAACTCCCGATGAAGTTCCCGAACTGCATATGGAAATTTCCGTGCTCAGCCGGCCGGCGGAGATTACTCCCGAGCAGATCGTTATCGGCGAACATGGCCTGATCATAAGCCAGGGCTGCCGCCGGGGACTGCTTTTGCCCCAAGTCCCCGTCACCTGGAAATGGGACCGCATGCAGTTTCTGGAAGAGACCTGCGCCAAAGCAGGGCTTCCCAAAGATGCCTGGCTGCGCGGCGCCCGCATTGAGGCGTTTACCGCCGAGGTATTCGAAGAACCGCCCGAGCCTCCGGTTTCGCCCCCATCCCAGGGCACAATTCCCCACGTGACGACAAGCTGAGAAGATTTATCGCCTTACCCATGTTTCGCATCGGGATGTAAATTGCCCCGGCATCATGAAGCTTCAGGCAGGAACACACCACGGGGCGTATAGGATCATCCTGCCGCCGGGTGAGGTCGGCATGGCGTCCTGATTCTTACGCCCTGCCTCTCGAAGTCCACTGAAAAACGGGCTTGACATCATGGCCGAATGTGCTAATAATCTAGCATACTGCTAAATGATTAGCACAAGGAGAGCCCGTGACGAATCACGACGATCACAAACTCAGCCGCCGCGAGCGCCAGATCATGGATGTGCTCTACCAGCGCCACCGTGCCTCCGCGGCTGAAATTCGCGAGTCCCTTCCCGATGCTCCAAGTTATTCGACAGTCCGTGCTCTGCTCCGCATCCTCGAGGAGAAAGGCCATATCCGGCATGAGGAAAAGGGGTTGCGCTACGTGTATTTCCCTACGGTGCCGCGCGCGTCCGTGCGGCGCAGGGCGTTGCGGCACGTGGTTGACACTTTCTTTGACGGCTCCGCCGCGCAGGCCGTCGCGACGCTGCTGGATCCCTCGACGGCGCGCGTCTCAGAGGATGAACTCGATCGCATTTCAGAGTTGATCGAAAAAGCTCGGAAAGGGGGTGCCTCGTGACCAGCGCACTCTCGCCGTTTCTTCAGGCTGCGCAATCCCTCAGTGGCTTTTCCGGACATGCCCTGACGCTTCTGTTCGAAGCCGCTCTCAAGGGAACCATCTTTTTGCTGATCGCCGTTGCGCTGGCTCTGGCTTTGCGACGCGCCTCTGCGGCGACGCGACACCTTGTTTGGACTCTGGCGCTGGTTGCAATGCTGGCCCTGCCCATTTTCTCTCTGACCGTGCCGGCCTGGAAAGTACCGCTCTTCTCGTCATCACCGGCGGGCACTGTGGACAAACGGGCTCTGATGCGGGGAGGGTTTGGGGTTACCCCGCAGCGCCATCAAGTCTACGCGGGCCACGTAGAGCAACGTGTGGGTGCAGGGCCTCTCGATAGAGCAGATTACCCGGCATGGCCGCAATGGATTCTGCTTTTATGGGCGATCGGGTCGATGCTTTGGTTGGCGCGAATGGCCGTCGGCGAGGTCCGAGTGCGTTGGCTGGTCAGGCGCTCGCAGCTTTTCGAAGCGTGCCAGTCGAAATCCATCCTGGAGAACGTCTGCCGACGTCTTCGCATATCCCGCGTCGTCGAAGTACGAACCAGTGCCGAGATCGCCATCCCCTTCACTCGGGGAGTTTTCCGTCCGGCCGTCTTTCTGCCGGCGGAAGCCGGCGAGTGGTCGCGAGGCCATCTCGAACTCGTGCTCGCCCATGAACTGGCCCACGTCGATCGATATGATTGGCTGACGCAGATGCTGGCTCAGGCGGCTTGCGCTCTCTTCTGGTTTCACCCGCTCGTCTGGCTGGCGGCTTTCCAGATGCGTAAGGAACGCGAGCGGGCCTGCGACGACATGGTTTTGAGCCTCGGCCACCGGGCCACGGATTACGCCGAGTTCCTGCTCGAACTGGGCCGCGGGCTGCGGCGCCCGGAAGCTGTCTGGTCAACAAGTGTTGCCATGGCTCAATCCTCTCAACTGGAGGTTCGAATGAAAGCGTTGCTTGATTCCAAACTCAATCACAGACCCCTTGTGGCAAGCGGCGTTCTGGTTGCAGCGGCTCTTTCGCTGGCGTTGATTCTGCCAGCGGCGGCAATACATGCCACAGCCAAAAACGCCACGGGAAATATTTCAGGCACGGTTCATGATCCTAGTGGCGCGGTTATTCCCGGCGCGGCGGTCACGCTCATCAACCTGAAATCACACGAAAAGATAGAGATTGGGACGGGGCAGGATGGCTCGTTCTCGTTTCCAGCCA
>JAKASH010000154.1 GCA_021828225.1 Acidobacteriota bacterium
GAAAGTGGTCGAGCCCGTAGGCCTTGCGCGTGAATTCAATCGCGTTGGCGATGTAAGGCCGTTCCGTGTCGAGTTCGTTGGGCGTCACCACCAGGTGCTGGATGATGGAGGGATAAATGCTGACCCCCACGATTCCCACCGCGATCAGAGCGAGCACGCTGTATATGGCGGGCCGCACCTGCCCGCGCACGGCGCCGAAAACCAGGGTCAGCGCCGTCACCGCGCAAAGCACCAGCATGATTTTGAGCACGGGCAAGGTGGCGTGCACGTCGGTGTAGCCCGCGCCGTAAATCAGGCCGCGCGAGGAATAGAGCAGGCTGTACTGGGCCAGGCGCGCGCGGTAAGCCAGCAGACCAAACAGGAGCGCGCCCAGCACCATCAGGTGCGCGCGTGCCGCGGGCGCGACGTTGGGGCCCTTGGGGGTCACCCAGACGCCGCCTTCCAGCAGGTAGACCACCACCGCGCTCAGCAGGCAGCAGATCAAGATGATCAGAGCCAGGTGATAGAGAAACCAGTGATAATTGAGCTGGAACAGGTAGAAGCCCAGGTCGATGTGGAAAATCGGATCGGCCACGTGCACCGGAACCGAGTGCTGGGCAAGCAGGTAGTCCTGCCAGTGGAACGCCGACCACTGTCCTACGGCGTAACCCACCAGCAGCACGCCCAGCCAGACCAGCCACCGGAAGGCCTCCGCAAAACGGTCGAGCCCCGGCAGGTCAATGGTGCCGCGGTAGACGTGGTAGCCGTAACGCTCGGAAAGCGCTCGCGCCACCAGAACGTTGGCGCCCACGAGAACGATGAAACCGATGCCGCCCAGTCCGCTCAGGCCGATCTGGGAAAAAAGAATATTCTTATAAATGACAAGGTAACCTTGGGTTCCGAACCACAGCCAGTCCACCAGCAGGTTGACGCCATCCGTCAATAAGGGCGCAACCACCAGCAGCAAAAGAACCCCCGCTACGACATAACGTTGAATTCGGTCTTGTTTCAAAGCATTTCTCCGCCGTTATCTTCACATACCAAAGCCCTTGTGTCAAAACTCTTGCAAGCTTTTCTGTAGCGCCGGTGTCCCCACCGGCGCCTGGAAGTCTGATACGAATACCCCTCTACGTTGGGGAGAGGTGTCCCGACCTGGCGGGACGGGTGAGGGGTATTTTCACGTCGAGCGGCGCTCCTTCTCTGAAATTTTAAACCTGCGACCTCAAACTGTCCGCGGGGTTCTTTTGAAATCTTCAATCTGCAATTCAAATTACGCTTTTCTGTAGCGCCGGTGTCCCCACCGGCGCAATTCGGCGCTGAGGACAGCGCCGCTACAAGAAATGGTGCCACCTTGATTTGTAATCCTCATTACGGACCCCCTGGGGTCGTTGGTGCTCGGATTAATCGTTTCGATTCCGGTGGCGATGCCACCGGCTATTGTCCGGCACCCCTCCAGGGTGCGGCGCTTCCGCTCGATCGCCCCGAAGGGGCAAAAGAAAATAGCCGGAGCTGGTAGCAGACCGCCGTGTTTGCGGTCTGCGGTTTTTTTGCTAAAAAATCCCTTGACAATACTAAATAATTAGTACTATCTTTTTCGCATGAGAACTCCAAGCCGCACCCTCACCGAACAGGAACTCGAAATCATGAAGGTCGTGTGGGATCTGCGCCAGGCCACGGTCCGCGAAGTCTATGAAAAGCTGCGCGAGCGCCGCCCCATCGCCTATACCACCGTCATGACCATGATGAACATCCTCGAGCAGAAAGCTTATCTCAAAAGGCGTCCGGCGGAAGGGCGCGCGTACGTCTACCAGTCGGCGCGGCCCAAAAAGCAGATCATCAAGGCCATGGTGCAGGAATTTGTGAATCGGGTCTTCAACGGTTCGGCGGAGCCGCTGATGGTGCAACTGGTGAAGGACCGTCACCTCTCCGAAAAAGATCTCAGGGAAATTGCCCGCATGATCGAGGAGGGCGAATGAACATGCCGCTCTGGTTTTACGACCTTGCGGTTTATTGTGCGCAGCTTGCCATCCTTATTACGGCCGGCGGGCTGATGATGGCGATCACGCGCCTGCGCGAGCCGCGAGTCCGGCTCATTTACTGGCAGGTTCTCCTTGCACTGGGTCTGCTGCTACCTGCCATTGAGCCTTGGCAGACTGCGCCACAGGTCGAGCAGGGGATGGCGCAAGCCGGGGAGCGCATGGCACACGCTGGAAGCATCGGAATCGAAGCAGCCGCTGCGCTGCCGGCGCATCCCGCGTCCTCGTTTCCCATTTATGAGGTTGTCGCAATTGTGCTTGTGGCTGGCCTGCTCTTCCGCCTATTGTGGCTCGCTACTGGCCTGATGCAACTGCGCCAATCACAACGTCACGCGTGCCCTCTGGGCTCCCACGCGGCGGTGGAACAATTCAAAGCGATGCTGGGAGTTTCGCCCGCCGTCCTAGTTTCCGAGCGGATTTCATCGCCTGTCACCTTCGGCTGGCGTAAGCCAAGGGTCCTCCTGCCTCGCAAATTCATCCAGATGGACGAAACGCGACAGCGCGCCATCATCTGCCACGAGTTGCTGCACGTCCGTCGCCGGGATTGGCTCTGGCACGTTCTTGAAGAGATTCTCCGCACTTTCTTTTGGTTCCACCTTGCTGTGGAATGGCTCATCGCTCAGATTCGTTTGAGCCGGGAGCAGGTCGTGGACCGGACAGTGGTGATGCTTGCCAGTTCGCGCCGCGACTACCTCGACGCGCTTTTCGAGATTGCCTCAGCCTCGTCCACTCCGCGCCATGCTCCCGCGCTCCTGTTCTTGAGCGAGCGCCACCTGAAGCGCCGCGTGGCGCTTATATTGAAGGAGGCCCCTATGTCCCGAAAGAAGCTGACCGTTGCATTGTCCGCCAGCCTCGCTGCATTGCTCACGACTGGCGCGCTCGTCGTCACTCTGCTCCCCTTAAAGACTTCGGCAAAGACTTCGGCGGCTCAAGCCTCTTCTGCGGTTCACCTCAAGGCGCCCCAGGTGCGGCCCGATACCCATTTTTACGGCAATCCTGACGCCAGGCTTACGGTGGTGGAATTCGGTGATTTCCAGTGCCCGGCCTGCCGGAAGGCGGAATCGGTGGCCGAGGAAGTGCGAAAAAATCTGGGCGACCAGGTTCGTTTTGCCTATCGCCAGTTCCCTCTGACTCGGATTCATCCTGAGGCCGAGAAAGCGGCCGAGGCCGCCGAGTGCGCCGCCGAGCAGGGCAAGTTCTGGCAGGCCGTGAATTATTTTTCCGACCACCCGCTTGATTTCAGCGCGCCCGGTATTCAGCGGTTTGCCACCATCCTTGGGCTTGACCCGGCACGGGTCAGCCGATGCCTTTCCAGCGGCAAAATGGCTGCACGAGTGCGACAGGACGCGCGCGACGGCCGTACCCTCGGCGTCCACAGCGTTCCCACCTTCTTCATCGGCAGCACCAAGTTGGTCGGCGTCCCGTCCTATTCCCATCTCCGTTCGCTTATCGAACAGCAACTGCGGGGAGACGGGAATGCCCGGAGCACTCCGCCGCATAGCCCGGACATGCCCTCGGCGGCATCCTTAGCGCCAGCCTACGCCGAGGGGTTGAGCGGACAAGATAATGGGATAACGGATGTCATTTCTCAGAAACCAAATCCTGCACCTGATCCCCCGGCCCAGGACAACCAGAACGCCTCCACGAATACAAACAGCGAACACAGTAAAAGTCTCAACCAGGACGAAATCCACCGCCAAGTCGAGCAAGTCATGAAGCGGGCGAAGATTGCTCAAGAGGCCGCCGGGAAGATCGACCAAGCAAAAATTCAACAGCAGGTCAGGCAAGCGATGGAACAGGCGAAAATCGCTCAGCAGGCCGCCAGGAAAATTGACCAGGCGAAGATTCAAAAGCAGGTCGAGCAGGCCATGAAGCAGGCCAAGGTTGCAGAGCTGGCTGCAAAGGAGATCAATAAGCCGGAAATCCAGCAGCAGCTTGAACAGGCGATGCAGCAAGCAAAAATTGCGCAGGAGGCTGCCTCAAAGATTAACCAGGCGGAAATCCAACAGACGGTCAAGCAAGCCCTGGATCAGGCGAAGATTGCGCAACAGGCCGCCGAGAAAGTCAACAAAGCCGAAATCCGGCGCCAGATCGAGCAAGCCAAAGAGCAGGCACAGGCGGCCCGGAAAGAAGCCGAAAAGGTCCGGCAGGAGGGCAAGGAGCAACGCAAAGAGGTTAAACCGCCGTCACCTCCGCCTCCGTCACCTCCGTTACCTCCGGCGAAGCCGCGTCAGTCAACCGGGGTTGTTGGTGGGGTAGCGGGTGGCGTGCAGGGTGGAATCACTGGTGGCGTAACCGGCGGGCCATCGTCGCCTAAGCCAGCTCCTCCTTCGTCCAAAGAGCTGGCGCCTCCTCTACCACCTCCCGCTCTGCCACCTCCGCCACCGCAAAATTGATAGCGGCAATGTGTCAGGGCATGGCTTCAGCCATGCCGAAAAAGGTTCCAAAAACATCTTGGGCTTCAGCCCCTGAGAGGGTAGCCACGGCACCGGGTTCGTGCCGTGGGCCTTTGGCGAGCAAGGTAGCGCCGTCGCTGCGGTCTGCGGCTCTGGGTTTGCTCTGGGGTGCCATGGAGCGGGTAGCCACGGCACCGGGTTCGTGCCGTGGGCCCTTACCGCCTTCGCGGCCGCAGCACCGCCGGCACAGCAATCGACCGCGCGCCGTTCTTGCCCACCGAGCGCACAGCGAAGAAATAATTGTCGGTGGAAACGCCTTTGAAGACGAATTTCTCCGGCGTTTTGGCGAAGGCGAAGACCGACCATCGCGGGTTGGTGGTTTCGCGCCACAGCAGTTCAAAGCCCACGCGTTGCGGATCGTCCGGCGCACTCCAACTGACCTTGGCGCTGGGCGTGACTTCTCCGGAAAGCCACACGTCGCGCGGCGGCGCCGGGGCCATGGCCAGTTCGCGCAGCACCTCGGCGTTGTCCCGGGCCACGCGGGCCATGAAATCGAAGTTGAGAAACTTCATCAGGTCGCCGTACTGCACGCCATCCACGATGCGCGGCGTCTGGTGCTCGTGGTGGTAATTCTCGAGCGGCTCGGTAAAGCGCACGGCCGGGAGGCCCGCATGGACGAACGGCATGTGATCACCGCCGCGGCCCAGGCGGTCGATGCGAAAGATCAGCCGGATGTTCGCCCGCCCGTCGATTTCCTCAACCAGGCGCGCCAGCTCGCGCGAAGGCGAATCGCAATCGTCCACGCGCCCGCCGCCTGAAAAGAGCCGCGCCCTGTGCGGAGCGCCGGGAGCGAAGTCCGCCCCCACGATGTCGTCATCAAGCATGCCGCCCACCGTGTAGCCCTGCTGTTCGAGGTATTCGAGCAGCCGCTTGCCGCCCAGCAATCCCTGCTCCTCGCCGGAAACCGTGGCAAACACCAGCGTGGCGCGATAGTGCCCGCCGGCCAGCAGCCGCGCGCACTCAATCGACACCGCCGTGCCGGAACCGTCGTCATCGGCGCCGGGCGCGTCCGAGGTCGAGTCCATGATGTTCGTCGCGCGCGAATCGAAATGGCCCGAGACGACGAAAACGGTTTTGGCCAGCACGGGATCGCTGCCGGGCAGAATGGCGTAGACGTTTTCGAGCGGAACCATTTTGTTTCCCGTCGTCGGCGCCTTGGCTTCAAAGCGGTCTACCACCACCTTCAACCGCCCGCCGGATTCCTGGGCGATTTTGTTGAACTCCGCCACAATGTGATCGCGGCCGCAGCCGATGCCGCGCTTCGGATTGGTCCAGGAAGAGAGCGAATGGCGCGTGCCGCAGGAGACAAGCCCTTCAATGGTCGTGCGCAGAGCGCTCTGGCTCACGTTGCTCAGCGTGATGGCGCCCGCGGGGCTGGGCAGCAGTTTGGGATGCGGCGGCCCGCCCGGAGGTTCAGCCGGGTCCTGCGCCAGCGCCGTCGCGGCCACAAATAATATCGCCAGCACCCCCGCCGCCAGCCATGCCGGTTTTCGCCGATGAGTTTGTCTGAATGAGTGCGATAACATCACGCCTCCTTGGTTTTCACGAACGGGTAGCCACGGCACCGGGTTTGTGCCGTGGATTTTTGTCTTAGTGATTCTTCGTCTTGTCTATAACTGTCACGTTGCCCGTGTAGTCAAGGCTCCGGACGAATTTTGCAAAGAACGATTTGAAGGGCGCACACTGCGTGGCAGTGTTGCAGTGCAGCGCCTCCGATCGCGCGCGTCTACTGCGGTTGCAACTCGTAGTGCCGCGGCTGGGGCTGGGCGGCAGCGTGTGCCTGGGCGATCAGGCTGTTCTGCTCCTGGGCCAAATTCGCCAGAATCACGTTGACGGCGTTCTGCACGCTCGGCGAGGTGTCTTTCCTCAGGGGCAACTGCACGCCTCGCCATCCGTAAAACCGCAGGTCCACGCGGTGCCAGACCAGGGTCAGAACCTTGTCGGCCTGCTCCATCATGGGCGTGTCGTACTGGGCCAGGTTGATTCCCTGGGCCAGTTGCGCTTTGCTGAAAGTCCCCACCGTGCTCCCGTCAATCTTGAGTGAGTACGAGGCCGCTCTGAGGCCCGTTACCTTGAGCGTCTCCGAATCGAGATCCTGGTACATGTGGGTCAGCCGCACCACCATCTGGGCCACCGGATTGATTTCAGTGCCCTCGAGCGGCGGCATCTTCCAGAAGATCCTGGGCGGGTAGCCTCCGAGCGGGTCGGGGGGAAACTGCGGCCAGTGCGTCGAATGGAGAGTCATGATGGGGTAGGGCAGTGACTTGTCGGTCTGGGTCCAGGTAATGTCCTGTCCGGAAGCCGACAAGCCGCTCACCGTGGTATTGGCGGCATTCTCGACGCGGTCGCTGCGCGCGTTGAGCGCCACGCGGGTTA
>JAKASH010000155.1 GCA_021828225.1 Acidobacteriota bacterium
CCATTTCTTTCCTCCGAGCAGCCTCCACAAGGCACGTAAATAGCTCACCAGTTCCATAGAAAGGTTCCTGTTCACAGATGGGCTTCCTGGAGCAGTTGCGGCAAGCGCGCCGATGGGGTAACATAAGACCATGCAGAAGGTAAGTGTTGAAATCCCGAAGGACCTTGTTGCGGCGGCAGGGTTCGATACTAACAACCTATCAGCCGAAGCATCTCGCCTGTTGGCCTTGGAGCTCTACCGCGAGGACAAGGTATCGATGGGACGCGCCGCCGAACTCTGCCGCATGACGGTCGAGGAGTTCATGGGATTTTCGGCGCAGCGTGATGTGCCTCTTCACTACGGCGCCGACGAACTGGAAGAAGACCGCCGGACTTTGGATCGACTCGGCTTGTGATCGTCGTTTCGAATTCTTCACCGCTGATCGCCCTCGCGCGTATCGGCCGGCTCGACCTCCTCGCCGAATTCTACCAACGCATTTTGCTCCCGCCTGAAGTTCACCATGAAGTCACAGTAGCAGGCCTCGGCCTCCTGGGCGCCGAAGAAGTACGGAAAGCTGCCTGGATCGAACTGGCATCGCAGGAATCGCCGGCTGATCCCTCGCTTGAACACGCCTGTGAAAGTCTCGGGGCGGGGGAGTGCGGCGCAATTCTCCTGGCCAAGAGCCTGCGGGCTGATCTCATTCTCTTGGATGAGTGGAAAGCCCGCCGTGTAGCGCGGGATGCCGGTCTCGCCGTGATGGGATGTTTGGGAATCCTTGAGGCAGGGGCCCGGAAGAGACTGGTTCCTGACCTGCGCCAAGCATACATAGACCTATTGCGGCAGGGGATCCGTTTTGATATCAGGCTTCTTCAGGGTAGCCTTGCCCACCTCGGGCTGCCGAAACTATGAGCAATGAATTCGGATGAGCCTGCGTCGGGCCCATGTTGTTCGAGTGCCATACCCAACCTTTTCCTGCAAATCTTACATAGAAAACTCCCCCCGGAGATTCCCTCATGGCACGTCCTATTTCGAAGTTGGGGATGGGATACTTTCCTTTGCCCGAAGCTGAAGCCCACCGCATTCGGCAGCACCTCAAATTTCCCGCATCCGGTTTCACCGTGCTCGACCCCTGCGCAGGTGAAGGAAAAGCACTTGCCGCGATTACAGAAGGCACCCACTGTCAGCGCCGCGGCATTGAACTCGACGCCTATCGAGCGGAGGAAGCCAGGCAGCGGCTCGATCAGGTGATTTACGGCGATTGTTTTGATGTTGATTGCAAAGTCGAGTCATTCTCATGCATGGTCCTCAACCCTCCATACGACACTGTGGCTAATGATGATGGCCCAGGCCAGCGGCTCGAAACCCTCTTTCTCCATCACACTTACCGCTGGCTAAAGCCCGGCGGCGTGCTGATTCTGGTTATCCCTGTCGCCCAGCTTGCAGTTTGCGGAAACATCCTGTCGCTTCAGTTCAAGGACCCAGAAGTGTACCGGCTGACCGAACCCGAATGTGTTCGGTACAAGCAGATCGTCGTCTTCGCCGTTCGGCGGACGCGGCGCGAGCGCGAGCGTTTGCAGGAGCGCGAGATCAGTTGGTGGCGGCTGGAATATGGACGAAAGCCGCGCAACTACGATGCGCTTCCAATTCTCACAGACCAGCCGCATCGCGTCTTCGCCGTCCCTGCGGCCGAGCCCATCGAACTCGTTCACCGCGGTTTGCCACTTGATGAAATTGAAGACCTGCTTCCTCAGTCTCCTGCCTACCGCCAGGCGCGGCGCATTCTATTTGCTCCGGAATCTCACGAGCGCGGCCGGCCACTGACGCCGTTGCATGCAGGCCATGTCAGCATCCTCGCTTGTGCCGGGGCCTTGGATGGAATTCTTGGTGAAGGTGAATTGCGGCACCTGGCGAGGTGGCAGGCAGTTAAAACAATTCTTCGACTGGAAGAAGAAGACGAAAATGGCGTCACCACCATCCGCGAGAAGGAGCAGTTCTCTCATTGTCTCAATCTTCTTTACGCCGATGGCCGCACCGCCGTGCTGACGAACGACCCTCCGCCGGAGGATGCGGACGAAAAGCAAGTGACGAATCAAGCGTCTGAACAGACCGTACCGGCTAATGACTATTCTGGGGTCGGGCGCAAATTCCGTCTCGATGAGGTGCGAGATGAAGAACGCACATGAACGCTTCGGATGGCTTGAGTTCACGCGGGCGATGAAGGATACGACGGTGCGTGTTCGGTTGCGCCTCGACCGCTGCATCGCCGAGGTTGCCGAAAATGGCCGCGACGGGAAGTTTCATCTTCTCTCCGTGGTCGGAGGCGAATCCGATGTCAGCGCGGCATGGGCGGCCGTTCATCAGAACCAAGTCCTCAAGGTTGAAGGGCCGGACTTTGCCGCTGTCGAACTGAGCTTGGGTGAAAAGGCCGAGTGTTTTCGAGGAAGCCTCAGCCTTCCCGGCCGCCGACGCCCGGCGCGCCACCTGGTGGCTGTGTCCGCCGAACTCGCCGCAACGCGCTTAGGCGCGGCCATCGAAAACAACCGGACCATCCTTTCAGATAACGATCCGGTTTTCGTACTCTATCGTATGTCAGAGCGATTTGGCTTGCCCGTTGTGCCAGAGTGGGCAGGTTGGTTCATGACAGAATTGAGGCGGCGCAGGGCCATCCGCTCTTTGGTCGGCGTGGGATGCTTGCCAGTGCTAATTACCGGCACAAAGGCAAGATTCCTCGGATGGATTTCTCGTGGATTGCGGCGTGGCGCGATTAGTTTCCCAGTGCAAAACGGGCCGGTTTGCTGGCCGCAAATGGCGAGTATCCTCGACCATTGCAGCGAAACTCACTCGTAGCGGAGGGCCACCATCGGGTCCACTTTCGTTGCACGGCGGGCGGGCACGTAACTGGCCAGAACCGTAACAATCAGGATAATGGCCACAGCGGCCGCGAACATATAGGGAGTCGCTGACTGCACTCCGAAAAGGAGGCTGCGCAGTAATCGTCCTGCGGCGACCGCTGCTACTAGTCCTGCGGTCATGCCGACCAGTACCAGCAGCAATCCTTGCCGTATAAAGAGGACCATCACGCTGCGTCTTTGCGCCCCCAGCGCCATGCGGATGCCAATTTCCTTTGTGCGCAAGGCGACCATGCGCGAAAGCAAGCCGTAGAGTCCCAACGCGGTCAGCAGCAGCGCCACCCCTGCAAAGCAGAGCGAAAGGGCCATCAGCAACCGCTCGGTACGCAGGTTCTGCTTCACAAGCTGGTTAAAAGTGGAGATCGTCGGCTGAACTGCGGAAGGCGTCACACGCCGGACAGCGTCGCGAAGGGCCCGGGCCCCCACAGCCGGGTTAGGGCCGCGCATGGCAAGAGTAAAGTCTGTCCCCAGATTATCCTTCCCGAGCGGCTCGTAAAGCATTCGAGGCGGAGCGTCACGAAGCGAACGGAAGCGAGCATCCTCGGCCACGCCGACCACGCGGCAACTGTCCTTCATGTTGGTTTTTCGCTTGCCGTCGAGGGCGGGATTTGATCCGCCACTAAAGACGAACCTGCCGATGGCGTCTTCGCCCGGGAAAAAATATCGCGCGGCTGAAGCGCCCAGGATGCAGAGGCGCGACCCGGCCTCATCGGCCAGATCAAATGACCTGCCCTGTTGAATTCGTGTGCCCATCACTGCGAAGTAGTCCGGCGAAACCAGTTCCGGCCAAGCCTGCATATCAGTGTGAACCACTCCGTGCGCCCCGATTGAGAAGCGGTGGGAAGCGCTATACCAGCCGCTAATCGGAGGGTCGGACATAGCTGTTGCGGCCTCCACGCCCGGTGTATTCTTGAGAGCTTCAACCATAAGCTTCGCATCCGCAGTGGCCTGCACAGGGGTCAACTTGCTTGCACCAAGGTCAACTTCCGCCATGACTACGCCCCCAGTTCGGAAGCCCGAGTCCTGAAGCAGTAAGTGCAAGAATGTTCCTCCCAGAAGCGATGCCGACACCAAAAGAACCACGCTAACCGCGACTTGAACGGGCACAATCTATCCACCCACCCTCCTCGAGTATCATCTTGTCGCGCCCTCTCTAAGGCCTTCAGCGGGCGCCACGCGACTAGCTCGCCAGGCCGGCCACAGCCCCGCAGCCAATGCTGAGACAATGCTCACCATGGCCGTGAAGACCAGAATGATGGTCCGGGGCGCCACTTTGACGGGCGGCAGTTGTCCTACCGCCGCGAACATGGACAGAATTGAGCGCGCTCCCGCCCACCCGACGACAATGCCGAGACCGAGCCCCCAGGCTGCCAGCAATCCGACCTCGATCACCACTTGCTGGAAGAGACGCGAGCGGGACGCACCCAGGGCGCTGCGCACGCCCAGTTCTCTCGTTCGGCAGCTCACGCGAGCTAACACCAATAAGGCAGTATTGGCACAACAGAGCAGCAGCAGGAGCCCGACTAGGAGCTCCAGTGCCAGCAGCGGGCGCTCGTAGGCTGTCCTTAACATTGATCTCCCGGCACGCCCAGTTTCGACATCGAAGCGAAAGGGAGCGAAAAATCCATGCAGAAAGAGGTGTGAAGGGTCGGCCTCCTTTCGGACTACGCCGATTGTTGCCTGGAGGTTCGCCTTTGCCGCGTCCACTGTTTCTCCCGGCTTGAGTCTCCCCATGACCGTCAGCCAGAAGGCGCCACCCTGCCGACGCCACGGTTTCGGCGCGTGAATCACGTCGTCGAATGCGAGAGGGAGTAATAAATCCGCGCGCTGCCCTCAAACAAGCCCGTCGAATCCCTGCGGCAAGACACCGATTATCGTCACCGGGTGGTCGTTCACCGTCAGCGTACGGCCCAGCACCGCCGGGCTTCCAGTGAAATGTGTTTTCCAGTAGTCGTAACCCAGCAGCGCCTGGTAACCGCTTGGTCCGCCGCCCGTCACGTCGTCCTGCTCGCTGAAGGCTCGCCCAAGATAAGGCCGCAGTTCGAGGACACGGAATCCGTTACCGCTCATCAGAGCGCCGTCCACCTGCCGGACGATGCCGTTCTCTTTCACAGCAAAACTGGTGCCGCCCCATGCCAGAATCCCGCGATTCACAGTCTCGTTCTTGCAGAGCGCGTCATAGGATGGGCCGGAAAGCCCGATACCTTGGGCCCCATTACGGAACGTGTACCGTACTAACTGTCCTGGGTCCGGCACGGGCAGACTCTTCAAGACCACCGCGTACGTCAGCGTGAAGATGGCAGCGTTTGCCCCTATTCCAAGGGCGAGCGTCAACATAGCAACGGCCGTGAAGCCGGGATTGCGACGCAACTGCCGCAGGCCGTAACGCACGTCGGCAATGAGTTCTCCAAGCAAGCGTGTACCCAGCGCCTCACGGCACTCCTCTTTGTAGCGTTGGTAGCCGCCGAATTCGATGCGCGCCTGCCGCTCCGCTTCCGCTTCGGAAAGTCCCTGACGTTCCAGATCCTGGGCCCGGCTTCGCAGGTGCGAGCGAAACTCCTCTTCCATTTCATCTTCGATCTGCGACCGGCGAAACAGAAAATTCCAGATTGTGCGAAGACGGGATAAGATCCTCATATTTCCTCCGGCCTGGTGCTGAGGACAGCCCCTATCGCGGCCACGAGCCTGTCCCAATCCTCGATTTCTTCCCGCAAGCGTTTCCGGCCGGCCGCCGTGAGCTCGTAGAACTTCGCCCGCTGGTTATTGTCTGAAGTGCCCCACGTCGCCTTCAAAAAGCCTTTGCTGACCAGCCGGAACAACGCGGGATAGAGCGCCCCTTGCTCGATCTCGAGCGCGCCTTTTGAAATCTGCCCTATCCGCAGGAGAACGCCGTAGCCGTGCAAAGGGCCGAGCGAGACCGCTTTAAGGATCAGAAGATCAAGCGTGCCGGGAAGAATTTGCGCCCGGTTATCCATGACATCTCCTAAGATAATTAGGACTATGGGCTGCAATCGTCAAGCTTGTCAAGAGCCAATCTCAAAATCCCAATCCTCCAATCAATGCAGCCAGGAGAGACATATACAAAATGGAACGACCCACTTCGATTGGGAGCTACTTAACGACCTTCACAAAGGAGCTCGGAAACCGAATCCTTGAATCCCTGCCCCCTTTGCACGGAGCGCAGGACCGGCCTTCGCCACTACTCACAAAACTGCTCCGCCGGCCTTACCCCGGGCAGGTGATAGCTATAGGTAGCATTGTGAAAAGGCTCGCCGAAGCTCGTTCGGCCGCAGTCGTTGCGGAGTGCGGCACGGGCAAGACTTTGATTTCGCTTGCAAGCTTGTACGTCGCTTCGGGCGGAAAGAGTTTTACCGCGATCGCGCTCGTTCCGAGTCATTTGACGGTCAAGTGGTGCCGCGAGGCGCTGCAAACCATTCCGCGTATTCGGGTCTTTCTCATTGATGGCCTGCGAAATGCCAACTCGACGAGCCGCAACGGGACTCAGGAAGTCAAGTTGCGACATGGCCGCATCGTTCGCGAGGGCTTCAAGACCACCTTGACTGATCTCCGACTGCGCAAGAATTACCCGAGCGCCCGTGCTCGGTGGAATGGGATGTGCCCACAACCGGCGCTATTCGTTTTGTCGAAAGAGACGGGGAAATTGTCCCACTTTTGGCGGCATGCATACACCGTGGCCGAATCGGGCCGCTACCAGGGTAGCGTCGTCAACCCTGATACCGGCCAGCCGATTTACAGCGGCGACGATGGCGAGCGGCTGCTTTCCAGTGACTTCAAGAAGGTGCGGTTGAGCGAGTGGCTAGTGTAGCGTCTCTCAATTAGCTTTACAATGTAAGCCGTAAGTGCTATTCTCGGCAGCATGTGGAATCCACCTGCTGCACTCCGTGTGACCCCGGGACAGCGAGCAACTTTGGAGAGCTG
>JAKASH010000156.1 GCA_021828225.1 Acidobacteriota bacterium
AAATGATGCCGACAATCCCTATGGGCATCAAAATTCCCGCAAGGGGGATCAGTACGCTAATAAAGCCGACTAGATTTTTCATGTGCTTAGCCCTTTCTTCCCCCGCTGTGGCTCGAATTATGGAGTCCTGATCCCGTGTTTTGACTCTCCCAGTTCTCTCCTCACGGTTCCAAGCTCAATGCGGACTAAACTGATCGCAATAATACCTTCCGGCTGAAATCTCTACACATGTTCATTCCCCGGCGCCTTTTCGCCCTCGGTGTTCGCATGGGCTTGCTCTGAGCCCTGGCGGGGAAGCGCGTCGCGATGGCTGATGCGTTTTTGCAGCAGAACCAAGCCAAGCACGATCAGTAGCACCGGCCAGAATTTCCCGATTTGAGAAAAAATGGGAAATCCCAGGTTGTCGAGCAAGAACAAAATGCCCAGTGCGATCAATAAGCCTGCTCCCAAAGGGGCATCCATCTTCATTTCATTCAGGCCGAACCCTTCCGGTGCGGCTTGGCCAAGCTGCCTGGCTTTTGCGGTCTGATAGGAATCGATCACCATGTAGAAATAGAAGGCCGCAGCGCCCAGGCCGAAAACGGGGCCCATAGCGCCACCCATACGGTTGCTTAACGCGATGAGCGAGCCGAAAAGCAAGACCTGCACCATCGCCTTAACAATCTGTCCGTTGTAGATGGCGCCGACTCCCGGAATGAAACCCAGCGCGAGGGCGATGCCGGGGCTTGAATCCGTGCTACGTTGTCCCACCGAAGGCCAAAGCGGCGATTGCAGCCTGGCCGCCAGGCAGGTTTCGCAATAAGACGTTCCTTTGACCTCATGCCTGCAGGCATCACAAATTGGCCGGCCACACTGTGAGCAATAGGCGACAGAATCGCTGAGGGGATGATTAGCGCATTTCATGGGGTTGGACTCCTTGCTCCAGTTGAGCATGCAGCTTGGCGCCATTGACGATGCCGTAGGCCAGTTGACCCGTTCCGGGGTCCGTGGTGCTTGCAGGCCGCCCCTGAGAAGGATTTGGCTTGGTGCCTTGTTTTTCGTGATTGGCCGGCTGGCTTTGAATGTTGCGGAACCTGGACTCGATCTCGTAGACGATTCGCAGGTCATCATAGAATTTCTCGGCTCGTGCATAGAGAAGGTGCCCGGCCCGGTTGGCGCGATAAAACCATGTCGCCGGGTTCAAATCCTGCAAACTCAACCTGCGGAGATTGAAGCCCGCGACGTTCACAATCAGGGAAAGCGAGAACACGGTCATGGCCACGGCATAAGCAAAGCGGGGCTGCCGGAAATTGCGAAGCAATGCGCCAACCTGGTTGAAGAAACTAACACGTCCTTCGCCGACTGTGGCAAGGCGGATCTGGGCAACCAGCCAGAGGGGCGGCATTACTTCCTCGGCCGATTGGCAGACCTGCATGGCGTGTCGGACGTCCGACAGAATCTCCTGGCAGGAATCGCAGCTAGCCAGATGTTCTTCCACCTGAGCGCTGTGAGCCGGGTCGAGCCGACCTTCCAGGTATTCGCTTGCCAGATTTTCCAGTTCCAGATGTGTCATGGCCTTAACTCTTTTGCCTTCACTTACTCCATACGTTTTAGGACCCTCGCCAGTTCCAATCGTCCGCGGTTGATCCGTGATTTCACAGTTCCTTCCGGTACCTCCAGGACTTGTGCGATTTCGGCGTAGTCCATGTCTTGCAGATCCCGCAAGACGACGGCCTCGCGTAGGTCAGGGGAGAGCCTGTTGAGACCGGCCTGGAGTATTTCCCGGCGCTCGCGTGATTCGACTCGGCCCATGGGGTGCGCCCCGGCGGAGGGGTCAGCGATCGGCAACTGGTCGTCAAGCGTCGAAGTCGCTCGATCCTTTCTGGTTCGGCGATAGTGGTCGACCAGGTGATTGCGGGCTATTCGGTTCAGCCAGGTGGAGAATTTCGCCTGATCGGGATCGTAGGTACTGAGTGTTCGAAAGACCTTAATAAAGACTTCCTGGGTTAAGTCCTCTGCGTCCTCATAGCGGCCGGTAAAACGATAGCACAGGTTGTAAATCTTATGGGTGTGAGCCTGAAGCAAAGCCTCCCAGGCCGCATCATCCCCTCTGAGACAGCGCTTGACCAGCTCTAGCTCCGAGTCCAAAAGTATTCTCCTGGGACCGATAGCAGCCAGGCCATGTCCGAGGCTCTTAAGCCTTTGATCCTGACCGTTAAATCTTTTCAGGATTGTAACAGAAGCCGAAGCTAACGTCAGTGATACACGCCTTTTGGGGGAAGGTTGCTGCGACTTTCAGTCGGTTGAGAGCCAACCGGCTTCAGCCGGTAGTCGTTCAGTAAAAGCTACGGCGTTACCTAGGGACTACATAGGCCGCGGCCAATCTCCGAAGGGCCGACTTTTCAGAGCGAGTTCTCTCCATGGCTCGCAACTTCGCTCAATCGGTTTTGAACGCAGCGGGTCTCAAGACTTGCGAGCCTTCCAGAAGACCCAAGGAGACTCTAAGGAAACCCATTGTGGCAAGCAGGTTACCAAAACTGTTGCGTTCATCACATCGAAGTGTGATGACGATCACAGCATTCTCGGGACGGCGGCAATAAATTACACCCACTTTATTTCGGTCTTATAGCAAGAATTTGGGCCACACGGAGGCACCTTATGGTTCCGAAGGACCCTGGGAAAGAAAGACTTTCGCTTGCTCTGAGTAATCTCTCCTGGAACTTATGTACAGCGGTTAATGTGCGGCCATGCCGAGACGTTAACTTACACGTGACACCCGTTGCCCGCCGATACCGATCGAACATCTACCCGAAAGATTCACCGAACTGGATCGCTTGTAGACTGGCCCAATTCTGACGTGAGGTGTGAACTGGTTCGAATTTCATGGGGAGGTAGGTCGTGTTGAAAAGTTCCTACCTGCTTGTTTTCTTACTCCTAGTGGCTCCGCTAAGCGCCCTGGCTGCACCCAATATGCCAGAGAGTGCTGAGTACTGCGGAGGCTGTCACCGCGCAATCGACCAGGGATGGAGTCAATCGGTCCACTCGCAAGCCATGGAGAGCCGACTTTTTCAGGACGCTTTGCAGATGGCCAATGCTGATTTCGGTGCTCAAGCCCGCAGGGTTTGCCTTGGCTGCCATTCGCCCACAGTCGCAGCGACCGGCGATTTGTCACTGGTACGAAAGGTGAGCTGGGAAGGAGTGACCTGTGACTATTGTCACTCCATTCGAAGCGTGACTATGACCGGGCCTAACCCCAGGGCGGTAGTCGAATATACGAATGTCATGGCCGGCCCCTGGAAAGGAGTCACCTCACCGGTCCACGGGACGGTTTACTCCCCGTTGCACACCTCCTCGCAGCTCTGCGCGACGTGCCACCAATATCGGAACTCTCTCGGGTTCCGGGTCCTTACCACATACTCCGAGTGGGAAAAAGGTCCGTACGCCGCTGAGCATAAGGGTTGCCAATTCTGCCACATGTATCGCGTTGAGGGAAATGTTGTGGACCCGCGTGTGAAGAAGACGGCCGGCCACGAGATCAATCTCCATGAGATGCCGGGCAGCCATTCCTTAGCGCAACTCAACAAGGCCATCCGTGGACAGCTCTTCGTCACGCACAAAGGTGGAGAACTTCACGTTGAAGTGGACGTGACCAATCAGGGAGCGGGGCACATGGTTCCTACCGGTTCGCCTCTGCGAAAATTAATCCTGCAAGTCAGCGCCGTTCCGTTCAGCGGGAAGTCCTATCACGTAGAAAGGGACTTCACCCGCGTTGTGGCCGACCGGAACGGCAAGATTCTCAATCGCGAAGACCTGGTGTTCTTGAGGGCGGCAAAGGTGGTGTCGGACACCCGCCTGGCGCCGGGCGAGACGCGAAAAGAAGCCTTCACTTTCAAGGTGCCAGAGGGTGTGCAATCAACGGTGGCGGCTGACTTTTACTACTACTATTCTCCGATGGCCACAACGAAGGCACAGCAAGAGGTGAAATTCCTGAGCTTTAAACGCTTTGTGCAGTGAGGCCGCGGCCTATTAATGCGCAGTGGATGTGCGAGCAATCAAGGGACGAGCGGAGGAACGAATCCTATGATGAGTAATGCCAGCTCTGAGAAATCCGCTGGCTCCAGCGATGGGAAGCCCGACTTGGGGCGTCGCTGGGTCAACCTGTTATTGGGCACCGGGGTGGTCGCCACGATTGCCTCGTTCGTCTACCCGGCCATTCGCTATGTGATTCCTCCGCCGGTCAGCGAATCGACCAATCTTTCAGTGGTGGCTGCGAAGGTTACAGAACTCAAGAATAACAGCGCAAAGGTTTTCAGGTTCGGGTCCGAGCCTGCCATTTTGATTCGCACTTCTGAGGGAGCCTATCGGGCGTTTACCGCGGTGTGCACCCATCTGGGCTGCACCGTGCAATACAGGTCGGATCTGCACGAAATCTGGTGCCCGTGTCATAACGGCACCTACAACTTGGAAGGTCGCAATATCAGCGGGCCGCCTCCGCGCCCCCTGGCACAATACCAGGTTCACATTCAGGGCAACGACATCGTTGTCGTGCGGAACGCATAACTATGGCTGGAATGAAACGTCGCATCTTCGACTGGCTTGACGAGCGCCTCGGTAGCGGCGGCCTTGAGGAATTCCTCCGTCATAAGAGAGTGCCTCTTCATCGTCACACTATCTGGTACTACTTCGGCGGCATGGCGCTGTTCCTATTCATCATCCAAGTCCTTACGGGTATCCTCCTCCTGATGTATTACCGGCCGACGGCCAGTGGCGCTTTTGAAAGCGTGCAGTTCATCATGACCCAGGTCAAGTTTGGATGGCTGATCCGGTCGATCCACAGTTGGTCCGCCAATCTGATGATTCTCATTGTTTTCATCCATATGTTCAGTGTCTATTTCCTCAAGGCGTACCGCAAGCCGCGTGAGTTGACGTGGGTGAGCGGCATGGTGCTTTTCTTCATCGTGCTGGCCTTCGGCTTTTCCGGATATCTTCTTCCATGGAACACTCTGGCATTCTTCGCCACCAAAGTAGGAACAGACATGGCCGGTTTTGTGCCGTTTATCGGCAAATGGATCATGGTGTTTCTAAGAGGCGGCAATGAGGTCACAGGCGCCACGCTGACGCGCTTCTTCGGGTTCCATGTGGCGGTGCTGCCGGGGCTGGCGACCCTGCTCCTGGCTCTGCACCTGCTGCTGGTGCAGCGTCTGGGGATGAGCGTTCCTCCCGGCGTGGAGAAAAAAATTCGAGAGGGGAAAGAACCCGAACGCTCGATGCCCTTCTTTCCGAATTTCCTTCTGCGCGACATCATGGGATGGTACGGCGCGCTCGGCGTGCTGGGAGGTCTGGCTGCAATCTTCCCCTGGGAGCTTGGCACCAAGGCCAATCCTTTTGGTTCGGCTCCGGCAGGGATTCACCCCGAGTGGTACTTCCTCTTCATGTATCAAACACTGAAATATCTGCCGTCAAAGATTTTCTTTATTAACAGCGAGCTCCTTGGCCTGCTGGGGTTCGGCATTGCCGGGGCCATTTGGGTACTGGTCCCGTTTCTTGATTACAAAAACGGTTTTGGCCGCGTAACGCGGTTCTTTACGGGCCTGGGAATTTTCGCCCTGGGATACATCATTGTGATGTCAGGCCTGGCTCTCTTTTAATTCAAGTGAAAGCAGCACAACTTTCGCGACGCAGACTATGAGAAGACCTTCTAGCAGTTCACGGATGAGCGTTTGGGCCATCGGCGTGTCCGTCATGCTTTGGGGACTAGGCGCGATTCCAGCCGCAGCCCAGAAAGATTCGTGCATCGCCTGCCATTCCAAGCTTCCCGGCCAGTATGGCCAGCCGGCCAAGCTTTTCCCGGAGGACATTCACCACAAGGTCGGGCTCAGTTGTGCCGACTGCCACGGCGGTGATCGCAACGATGATTCCATGAACGCGATGAGCCCCGCGAAGGGTTTCCGGGGCGCCCCGACCAAAGCGCAAATTCCCGAGTTTTGCGGACGGTGCCATTCCGATCCCAGTTATATGCGGAAGTACAACCCGAGCCTTCGAACTGACCAGGTGAGTGAATACTTCACCAGCGTGCACGGCAAGCGGCTGAAGCAGGGAGATACCAAAGTGGCTGTGTGCGTGGACTGCCACAGCGTCCATGACATCCGTGCTCCTTCCGATCCCCGCGCCCCTGTTTATCCCACGCACGTTGCGGAAACCTGCGCCCATTGCCACGCCGACGCGAACTACATGAAAGGCTACAAGATTCCGACCAACCAATACGCGCTCTACAAGAAGAGCGTTCATGCCGCAGCGCTGGTCGGAGGTGACACCTCCGCCCCCACCTGCAGCACCTGCCACGGCAACCACGGGGCCACGCCGCCCGGAGTCAGCTCGGTCGCCAACGTTTGCGGCACGTGCCATGCGATGAACGAACAACTGTTCGAGAAGAGTCCCCACGGGGCTGCCTTTGCAAAGATGGGTCTGCCTGGCTGCGTCCAGTGCCACTCCAATCATGAGATTCTTAAGCCGGCGGATACTTTGGTGGGAACAGGTCCGAAGGCTGTATGCGTCACCTGCCACGTGAAAGGCGACAACGGATACAAGACAGCAGAAGGCATTTCGGGAGGCCTGGACAAGCTCAAAGCCACATACCAGAATGCCGATCAGATGCTCAATAAGGCAGAGCAGTCGGGTATGGAAGTCGCCAGTGCCAGGGTGGAGTTGACCAGCGCGCACAGCGACCTCATTAAGGCGCGCGTGGCCGTCCACAGCTTCAATGCACCCGACGTCCTCAAGATTACCAACCAGGGCGTCGAGACTTCGCGCAAGGCGTACGAAGCAGGCATCGCG
>JAKASH010000157.1 GCA_021828225.1 Acidobacteriota bacterium
TCTCTGCTCGCCGGAATATATGGCCGAGCGCGCCATTCGTTTTATCCAGGCTGGCGCCCGGATCGTGGGCGGATGCTGCGGTACCACGCCGCAACACATCAAGGCAATCAAGTCGGCCGTGAAATCGCTCGGACCGCAGGCCGCACGGGCAACGGTCGAGACGGCTCTTCACCCGGCGAAGGCGCTTGAGCCCTTGCCGATCGAAAACCGTTCACACCTTGCAGAAAAGCTCATTCGAGGCAAGTTCCCCGTCGTGGTCGAAATCGTTCCACCCAAAGGCTGTGACCCGACGCGCGAAGTCGAAGGGGCTCAATATCTTAAGAGCCGGGGGATTGACGCGGTCAATATCCCCGACGGCTCCGGGGCAACAGCAAGAATGAGCGCCCAGACGCTGGCGGTGGTCATCCAGCAGCAGGCGGGGATTGAGTCGCTGCTCCATTTCAGTTGCCGGGGACGCAATGTGCTCAGCCTGCAATCAGATCTTCTTGGCGCCTATGCCCTGGGCCTCAGAAACGTCTGGGCCGTGACAGGGGATCCGCCCCAGTTTGCGGACCTCCCGTCGGCGACCGCCGTTTTTGACGTGGACGCTATCGGACTGGTCAACGTTCTAAGCAACCTGAACCGCGGGCTGGACATCGGCGGAAATCCGCTGGGAACACAAACGAATTTCCTGATTGGCGTAGGACTTAATCCCAACGCCCTCGATCCCGATGAGGAGCTTCGCCGGTTTGAATACAAAGTGAAAGCAGGAGCCAACTTTGGCGTGATCCGGCCGGTGTTTGACATGCGCCGTCTTGCGGGTTTCCTTCGCGGGGTCAAGGGGCTCGATGCCCGGCAGATTCCGCTCCTTGCCGGAATCCATCCCCTGACGAGCTACCGTAACGCGGAGTTCTTGAATAACGAGGTTCCCGGTATTTCGGTCTCGCCGGAAATCCTCAGACGAATGCGCAAGGTCGATACAGGCGACGGGGCCCGTGCCGAGGGCTTAAGAATTGCCCAGGAGATGCTGTTGGAGGTTCGAGAGCTTGTGCAGGGAGTCCAGATCGTAGCGCCATTTTCACGCTATGCTATGGCGGTGGAGGTTATCGAGGTGTTGGGAGAGCGCTCGCAAGAATCTCCACAGGATACCGCCCAGAGTAAAGGCAATGCGGTGTAAGGATTCGTCCGGGAGGTCATGAAAACCAGAGATGTCCACTTCTTCAAAACCTGCCAAGCCGGAATCATTTGAAAAGAACCTCGAGCGGCTGGACGCCATTGTGCACCAACTCGAGGACGTTGACCTGCCCCTGGAAAAAGCCTTACAACTTTATGAGGAAGGCATGAAACTGTCGGAGGTTTGCCAAAAGCAACTTCAAGAAGCTGAAGGCCGCATCCAGATTCTGACGAAGAGAGCTGGTGGCAAGATTGTGGCAGAACCTTTTGAACCTGAAGAGAAAGAGACGGAATCACTTTGAGCCCTACTACCACCGTTGCCCAATATCTGGATGAACAACGCACGCTGGTCGATCAGGAACTTGGCCGGATGCTCCCACCCGAGGATACTTTTCCGCATTCCATCCACCGAGCGATGCGCTATTCGGTCTTTGCCGGAGGCAAGCGTCTGCGGCCGATTCTCTGTGCCGAGGCAGGACGATTGCTCGGCGCCCACGAGCCACCTCTGCTGCGGATTGCCTCTGCCCTGGAATTGGTTCACACGTACTCCCTGATCCATGATGACTTGCCCGCGCTGGACAATGACGACTTGCGCCGCGGCAAGCCCACCTGCCACTGCGCCTTCGGAGAAGCCACGGCAATCCTGACCGGGGACGCGCTGCTGACGCTGGCCTATGAAGTCCTGGCTGAGCCGGGTATTGCTTCCGCCGAGTGCCAGCTCCGCATCATTCATGAGCTGGCGCACGCTACCGGAACGCGCCACGGCATGGTTGCCGGGCAGGTGATGGATCTGGAAACCACAAACCAGGCTGTTGATGCCGGCACGCTTGAATTCATCCACTCCTCCAAGACGGGAGCGTTTCTTTGTGCTGCCGTGCGCTGCGGCGCGATCTTTGCCGGCGCACGGGAATCCGATCTTGAGCGTCTTACCACCTATGGCCGCAAAATTGGGCTGGCCTTTCAGATTGTGGACGATCTGCTCGACGTGCTGGGCTCAAGCGCCACACTAGGCAAGACCCCAGGGAAAGATGACGACCAGCGCAAGGCAACCTATCCTGCGCTTTACGGAATCGAAGAATCACGCCGCAAGGCAGCGCAACTGATCCAGGAGGCTTGCGAAAGCTTGGAACCTTTCGGCACAGCGGGAAGCAGGTTGCAGGAGCTGGCACATTTTCTGATCGAGAGGACTGCCTGATGGAATACCGGTATCTCTCAAGGATCGATTCACCCGCGGATTTGAAAAAAGTGCCTCGCGAAGAACTACCGAAGGTTGCCGAAGAGCTTCGCGATTACCTCATCTCCGTCGTGTCGAAGGTCGGCGGCCACTTGGCCTCGAGCCTGGGAACGGTAGAACTGACGCTGGCCCTGCACTACCTGTTTGACACCCCCAAAGACAAACTCGTCTGGGATGTCGGCCACCAGGCCTACGGCCATAAGGTCCTCACGGGCCGGCGTGATCGCCTGCCCACCATTCGCCAGTACGGTGGCATTTCCGGTTTCCCGGTACGGGACGAAAGTCCTTACGACACGTTCAATGTGGCCCATGCGGGCACCGCAATTTCCGGTGCGCTTGGAATGGCCGTTGCCCGCGACCTGAAGGGCGAAGATTTCCATGTGATTGCGGTAGTTGGTGATGCGGGACTGACGGTCGGCCTGGAGCTTGAAGGCATCAACAATCTGGGAAACCTGCAAAGGAAAGTCCTGGTGGTCTTGAACGACAACGAAATGTCGATCTCGCCGAACGTGGGAGCGATAGCCGGTTACCTGAATCGCGTCGTGCACGGGCAGGCTTACCACCGGATTTCGCAGGAAGTCGAGAAGATGATCCTGACGGTGCCTCGCCTTGGGCCGAGATTGCTGAAACTGTCCAAGGACTTGGTTGAAACCGCCAAAACCGCGTTGATTCCAGGCCTGGTCTTTGAGGAATTGGGCTTTGACTATATGGGGCCTGTCAGCGGCCACAACATTGAGGAGCTCCTTACTGCCCTCGCTCGGGCCAAGGATAACCCCAAGCCGGTCTTGTTGCACGTCGTTACCCAGAAGGGCAAGGGTTACCCTCATGCCGAACAGTTGCCCATCAAGTTCCATGGCGTGACCCAGTTTGATGTTGCCACGGGGGCTTTTCGCAAGGCTCCAGTTCAGGCGCCCAGCTACACCTCTGTTTTTGGCAAGACTGCCTGTGAGCTCGCAGAAAAAGACCCCAGGGTCGTTGCCATCACCGCTGCCATGTCCGAAGGAACCGGGCTGGTGGAATTCTCCAGGCGCTTTCCTGAACGCTTCTTTGATGTGGGCATTGCCGAACAGCACGCTGTAACCTTCGCCTGCGGTCTGGCGTGCGAGGGCATGCGGCCACTGGTGGCAATCTACTCCACTTTTCTCCAGCGGGCTTACGACCAGGTGATGCACGATGCCTGCCTGATGCGATTGCCTGTCGCCTTTGCTCTCGATCGGGCCGGAATTGTCGGGGCCGACGGTCCCACGCATCACGGGCTTTACGATCTGGCCTACCTCTCTGCGCTGCCCGGCATGGTCGTGATGGCGCCTAAGGACGAGAACGAGCTCCGCCATATGCTGGCCACCGCGCTCAGTGTGAACGGTCCGGCGGCGGTCCGTTATCCTCGCGGTAATGGATTCGGTGTGTCTCTCGATCCGGAATTCAAGCGCCTGGATATCGGCAAAGGCGAAATCCTGCGGGAAGGAAGGGACATCGCCATCCTGGCGCTCGGGAGCATGGTCTATCCGGCACTCGAATCCGCCCAGAGGCTGGAGGCCGCGGGAATCCACGCAACGGTCATCAATGCCCGCTTCATGAAACCTCTCGATGAGGAATTGATCTGCTGCCTGGCCTCAGAAAAGCAATTTCTGGTAACAGCCGAAGAGGGTACGGAGTGCGGAGGATTTGGCGCCGCGGTCGCTGCTCTGTTGCAGGACCGGCGAATTCCCACCAGCGTGCTTCGTATCGCAGTTCCTGACCGCATCATCCCGCACGGCGCATCCAGCCTGCTCCATGCAAAATACGGCCTGGATGCTGACGGAATCGTGGAGAAGATTCAGGCCTTCGTCAATCAGTCGCCAACTGTACGCGGGCTCAGCTTCTAGATTCTGCCGCCCCTGTTCCGATCAACCCTCCGGGTGTTGACTCACATTCTCGTCGAATGGCAAGATAGGCACATGAAAATAGTCGGGAATATGTCTGGCAATGGCATCTAAACTGACCAGACGCGATCTATTGAGGGCGGGCGCGGGCCTCTGCCTTCCATTACTGACCGGGCGTTTGGAGCTTGCGGCACAGGCCACTCCGAACATCGCTCCCATCCGGTTTCGCAACGTCGCTCCATCCGGCGGGGTGAATTTTATGGTAGAAAATCATCCCACGCCTGAGAAGCACCTGATCGAAACGATGACTGGCGGCGTCGCCCTTTTCGATTATAACGGTGACGGCCTTCCCGACATCTTTTTCGCCAACGGCGCTTCCCTTCCGTCGATGGAGAAGGATGACCCCAAATACTTCAATCGCCTCTTCCGCAACGAAGGCGGAATGAAATTCACCGATGTGACGAAGGAGGCGGGGCTTGCCGGGGCCGGCTATTCCATGGGCGCCGCCGCCGCGGATTACGACAACGATGGCCATGTCGACCTTTTTGTTGGCGGCGTCTTTCGCAACTTTCTCTACCGAAACCGCGGCAACGGCACGTTTGAAGACGTGACCCAGCATGCCGGCATTAAGAGCGACAAGTGGTCCGTAGGCGGCGGATGGTTCGATTACGACAACGATGGCTGGCTCGATCTGTTTGTGGTCAACTATGCTCAATTCTCTCTCACCAACAACCGCTTCTGCGGCGACCGCGCTCGCAATCTCAGAACCTACTGCCACCCAAAATATTTCGAGGGCCTGACGTGCACGCTTTACCGCAACCGCCATGACGGCACCTTCGAGGACGTCACGGTCCAGTCCGGGTTCGAAAAGCATGTCGGGCGTGGAATGGCCGTCGGCTTTGCCGATTATGATAACGATGGCCACATGGACGTTTACGTCACCAATGACAACATGCCCAACTTTCTTTACCACAATCTGGGCAACGGGACCTTTGAGGAAGTGGGCCTTTTTTCCGGCGCAGCGCTGCTGAACAACGGCGAGCCGGTTTCCGACATGGGCGTCGATTTTCGTGATTACAACAATGACGGCCTTCCCGACATTTTCGTGACGGACCTGAGCAATGAGACTTTTCCGCTCTTCAAAAACCTTGGCCACGGCATGTTCGAGGACGCCACCTACAGCAGCGGGCTCAGCTCGCTCACCGCGCCGCGAAGTGGATGGAGCCTTGGCGTGTTCGACCTGAACAACGACGGATGGAAGGATCTGTTCACCGCCAACTCCCACGTTGACAACAATGTCGCGCTCTTTGAAGCAAGCACCTACAAGCAGCCTAACAGCATTTTTGCTAACCTCGGAAACGGGACATTCGCCGATGTCTCCCCGGAGGCCGGGAAAGATTTCCAGGTGCCTCAGGCTCATCGGGGCGCCGCGTTCGCCGATCTGAACAGAGATGGCAGGATCGACGTTGTGACCTCCGCTCTGGAAGGCCCGGCGGAAGTCTGGGAAAACGTCAGTCCGGACGACAACAACTGGATTATCCTCAATCTGGTCGGGCACAAGAGCAACCGCGATGGGATCGGGGCCCGCGTTCGAATCGGAAGCCAATACAATCACATGACCAGCGCGGTCGGCTACGCATCCTCAAGCCATTTCGGGGTGCATTTTGGCCTCGGGAAGACCGCCGTCATTGATGAGATTGAAATCCGCTGGCCAAGCGGAATCGTTCAAAAGCTTAAGGGCGTAAAACCCAATCAGTTCCTGAAGGTTGATGAACCGTCTTCGTAACCGCGTGTAACGTTTTCCCCTGTAGCGGCGGTCTATGACCGCCGGCAAGTCTGTAAGCGGCATAACCCCAAGCCGCGCCAAAATCCCCGCGGGAAAATTGTTTCAGGCCCGGAGGGCCGACAGATTTTAGCCCACAGCGTCAGCCGTGGGATTGCATGGACGTTACAATCCCCCTCAAGCCCCGGAGGGGCGATTGTTTCAGGCCCGGAGGGCCGATAGATTTTAGCCCACAGCGTCAGCCGTGGGATTGCATCGGCGTTACAATCCCCCTCAAGCCCCGGAGGGGCGAAAGACGCGATCTGGTTGCTCGCGAACCCTTCGACGCCAAAGAAGAATTCTTACGCCCCCTTCGGGGGCTGATTTGGTTTGTTGTTGCCTGTTTTCCCACGGCTCACGCCGTGGGCTAAAGTCTTATGCCCCTCCGGGGCTGCTCCGCCCTATCCCGGCCCGGGAGCAGTGATGCGGACTTCCTTCTGCAGAGTCTGCTGTTCGGCCTGCCGCGCGTTATGGATTTTCTGATATTGCTCGAGCATGGCGCGAGCCAGGGCGTACTGGCCGCTGGTCTGATACGCGCGCGCAAGCTGATAGTGGATGCTGCCATCCCGGTCAATCGGCAAGGCCGCCTTCAGATGGGGTATGGCCTTCTTCGATTCGCCCATGGCCAGGTAAGCCTGCGCCAGCGCACTCTGCGCCGGAAGAAAGCCCGAGTCCAACTGCACCGAAATCTCCAGATAATGAGC
>JAKASH010000158.1 GCA_021828225.1 Acidobacteriota bacterium
TTTATCTTAGAATTTATCTTCTTGCCGAAAGAGACTTCTATTGGTAGAATTCCTTACCGTAGTAGTTATCCGAACTGGAGTCACAGCCAGGATTGGCCATTAACTAGGATTACTCTTCTCCATGTCACCAGACGTACCACAAAAAAGCACTCTTGATCTAGCCTAGAAATGGTCTTGCCAAGGAGGAATTTTTGATGATTTCATCGTGCTTTCGTACAGCGAAAGTGTATAGCCTTGTATTTTCTTTGTTGCTCGTGCCAGCTATCATCCTTTTCCCCGGTATGGCACGCGCACAGTCAACCACTACCGGCGCGGTCACGGGCCGCGTTATGGACCCGTCCGGCGCGGTAGTCCCCGGTGCAGCGGTAAATTTAAAAGACGTGGGAACAGGCGCTACGAGAACCGCTACCACGCGTGCAAATGGCGCCTACCATTTTGAATTTCTGGAACCCGGCAATTATACGGTTTCTGCAACCGCTTCAGGATTTCGGACAACCACCCGCACGGTAACCGTTGCGGTGGGACAGACCAGGTCGGCAGACATCGAACTCCAGGTCGGCGAAGCCCGGCAAACCGTAACGGTGACGACGGAAGTGCCCCTGGTACAGACGAACAACGCCAACGTCAGCACCACGATCAACCAGGTCCAGATCTCGCAGATCCCCAACCCAGGCAACGATATGACTTTCATCGCGCAGATGGCTCCCGGGACGGTGGCCAATACAGGGGCTGGTTACGGCAACGTCTCCCTGTACGGATTGCCCGCCACGTCCAATGTGTTCACAGTCAACGGGATGAACAATATGGACCCGCTCTTTAACGTCAATAACTCCGGGGCCACCAACCTGCTGCTGGGCCAGAACGATGTCAGGGAAGCGACAGTGGTCACCAATGGCTACTCGGGAGAGTATGGCGGTCTTGCTGGCGCCAACATCAACTACGTGACCAAATCCGGGAGCAATGCCTTCCACGGAAACGCAAACTACTTCTGGAACGGCCGGGCGCTCAACGCCAACAGTTTCTTTAACAATGCCACCGATACGCCCCGCCCCTTCGTCAATGCCAACCAGTGGTCGGCATCATTGGGCGGTCCGATCATTAAAAACAAGGCCTTCTTCTTTGTGGATCAGGAAGGAATACGGTTGCTGATTCCAACCAGTACGCAAGCCCTTTTACCGTCACCGTACTTTGAAACTTCGACCATCACTAACCTTACCAACCTCGGGTTGACCAATTCTGTTCCCTTTTACAACAACATGTTTAACCTTTACAACGGCGCTCCCGGGGGCAGCCGCGCCACGCCTTTTGAAACCTGCGGTGATGCCGGCGTAACGGCGCTTGACCCGACGCAAACATGTGTTAACCAGTTTCGCTCCACAGTCGGACAACTTACGGACCAGTGGCTTCTGACCACGCGCCTGGATTTCAACGTTAGCTCCACGGACCGGGTGTTCGTCCACGGAGTGGTCAATCGCGGGAACCAGGCAAGTTTTACTGATCCCATCAATCCGCTCTTCAACCTTGTCAGCAACCAGCCTGATCAAGAAGGCCAGATCGGTTGGACCCACCTGATCGGAACCAACAAAGTGAACTCTTTCCGGGGCACGTTGCAGTATTACTCAGCCCTCTTCAATGCCCCTGACCTGCCCAAGGCCCTGCAGGCATTTCCGACAAATTTGATTTTCTTTGACGGATCTCTGACAACTCTTGGAGGCCTGGACTATATTGCTCCTCAAGGGCGCAACGTCACTCAATACCAGTTTGTGGATGACTTTTCCTGGATTCGCGGAAACCACAATCTGAAGTTTGGAGTCAACTTCGCCCGGAGCGACACCAGCGACTACGATTTTGGAATTATGTCGAGCGGCTACATCGGCATGTTCAGCCTGAATGATTTCTACAACGGTGGTCAGACGCTTCAACCTGACGGCACTTATTCGGGCGACCTTTTTGACAAGCGGTTTCCGACCGCACTGGTCCAACCTTTTGCGGCTTACCGCTTGGGACTCTACGCCCAGGACGAATGGAGGGTCAGGTCTAACCTTAAACTGACGCTGGCCTTGCGTGTTGATCACGCTTCCAACCCGGTCTGCCAGCACAACTGCTTTGCGCGCACAGTGCAGCCTTTCATCAGCATGAACCACGATGTTAAACTTCCCTACAACCAGTCCATCCAGGTCGGCCAGCATCAGGAATTTCCAAGCATGACCAATCTGGCCTGGCAGCCGCGCCTCGGAATTGCCTGGCAGCCCCTAGGCTCGGCGAGCAACCTGGTCGTGCGCGGCGGAATTGGCTTGTTCTACGATGGCATCCCAGGCTTAACGGTGGAGGACATCGCACAGAATCCTCCTTACCTGAACGAGTTTGTTGTGGGCCCCGATAACATCGCCCCGGGCGAAGCGTCAAACCTCTTCGCGGATGCCGCGAATTCCAACGCTGCCTTTGTCAACGGTTTTGCGAGCGGAGCAACGTTCGGCAGCATTACCGATTCCCTTGCGGCTCTGGGCCAAGTCTTTACTCCTCCTAATCTTGCGAGTACAACACAAAAAATGCACCTGCCCCAGTACCAGGAATGGAACCTGGAAATCCAGAAAGGATTCGGCCAAAACACCATCCTGAGCATCGACTACGTGGGGAATCACGGTATCCACGAGATGATACCGAATGCATCCATCAACGGATATGCAGACAATTTCGTGGGGATGCCTTCGGTTGCCCCCGACCAGAGGTTCACGAACGTCACATACCTGGAGAGCTCAGGCATCTCAAGCTACAACGGCGTGACGGTCACCTTCCGGCACAACTTTTCACACGGCATGGTCACAACAAATTATACGTACGGCCATGCGCTCGACATTCTGTCGAACGGCGGAAGCACGCTGCCGTTTATTTACAACACCAATGAGAGCATTCTTTATCCGCAAGACCCGTACAATATCAGGCAGAACTACGGTAACGCCGATTATGACAACCGGCACAACCTGAACGTGAGTTATGTCTATGAACTACCCATCAAGTCGATGCTGTTTGGCCATGGCTGGAACACTCTGGTGAATGGCTGGCAGATTTCCGGCACGCTGTTTACGCACACCGGATTTCCCTATACCGTGCAGGATGGGGCTGCGGAAGGTAATCTGACCGCACAGGGCTTCGCCGGACCTATTTACGCAACCCATGTGAATTATCCCGAACCGGTCCAGCCGTGCAACACACCGGACCGTCCTTGCCTGTACGCCGCGCAGTTTTTACCTTCTTCCGGCAATCCGGGCCAATTCGGCGTCCAGGGAAGAAACCAGTTCTTTGGGCCAGGGTATTTCAACACCGACCTTGGAATCACAAAGATCACCTCATTGCCGTACTGGGAGTCAGCGAAGCTCTCCGTTGGTTTCCAATTCTTTAATGTGCTCAACCACCCGAATTTTGATCAGCCGATTGCGAACCTGGCCGATTCCCAGTTCGGACAAATTATCAACACCGTCAGCCCTCCAACCAGCATCTTCGGGTCGTTCCTGGGCGCGGACGCTTCACCCCGGCTCATTCAGGTACGAGCCTCGCTTACGTTCTAAAACAACCTCCTGCCGGAGTGGGGTGCTGCTCACAAAGCATCGTGAGGCGCACCACTCCGGCTTATCCTCCCAGCGCGTAACACTTCCCGCCCCTTCTACAGAGGATTGCAAATTATAGTGACAGCATTTTTTGTAGCGGCGCTGTCCTCAGCGCCGAAATACACCGCTCCTTCCTGCCGTTTGAACGCCTCGCAATATCAGCCGGCGACATCCCCCGCGTAGCACTTCCCGCGCATCTTGCAAGTTCTATACAGAGCGTCTTAAACAGCTTCGCGCCGGTACGTCAGGGCACGGCTTCAGCCGTGCCACCGCTGCGGGGACGAAAGCTGCCGGGCCTTAGCCCCTGGGGGCTTCAGCGGCTAAAGCCGCTACAACCAGTCGCTTGTGAACGGCCCCGATGAATCGGGGCCCTGACGCGGCCGGTTGGCACCCCAATACGCTCCATTACTTATGTCGCCGCGTATAGCAAGAAGCCTTTGCCCTCGAAGATTTAACGATACAATTGGAAGAGACCCCCGCGATCCGTATTGTGTCAAGTGTGCCGCAAGAGGAGCAACGGACTATGGCTGAAAGAGTGCATATCGGAACCTCTGGCTGGCACTACCCTCACTGGCGAGGGCCGTTTTATCCGGAAGACATCCGTGACGATGAGATGCTGAATTTCTACGTCCAGCATTTCCGCACCGTCGAGATCAACAATTCCTTCTATCATCTTCCCAGTCCACAAACATTCCTGCTCTGGAGAGACCAGGTTCCGGCCGGATTCATCTTTGCCGTCAAGGCCAGCCGATACATTACCCACATGAAAAAACTGCGTGATCCAGCGTTGGCGACGGAGAAATTCTTTGCCCATGTCCGGGAGTTGGGGAACAAGACGGGACCGATCCTGTTTCAACTGCCCCCTCATTGGCGCTGCGACACAAACCGGCTTAAAACCTTTCTGGAGACTCTGCCCAAGGGCTATCGCTTCGCGTTTGAGTTCCGCGATTCGAGCTGGTTTAATCCCGATGTAAGCGCTCTGCTTAAGGAGCACAATGCGGCCCTGTGTGTTTACGATCTGGCCGGGCAACAAACGCCGAAGGATCTGACCGCCAACTACGCCTACCTGCGTCTCCATGGCCCGGCGGAGCAGAAATACTCCGGACGATACACCCGTCCGCAATTGCGGGAGTGGCTGGAATTGTGTGCCGGATGGCTCAAGAATGGCGCGCGGCAGATGTTTATCTACTTTGACAACGACCAGTCAGGCTATGCAGCGTTGAATGCGCTTGAGATGCAGGAAATGCTCGCCAAGATGAAGCTGTGAGTGTGGCTAATAGAACAGGTACTTGCGCCAGCGCTGGTCTGCCCGCCCGAGCATCCGCATGATGTGGCGACTGGTGTGAAGAGTAAAGGGTCGCGGCTGCCGGCGCAATTGCAGGCCTGCCTCTTCGGGCAGGCGATCGCCCTTCCGGCTGTTGCAAGCATGGCAGCAGGCGACAAGATTATCCCAGTCGGTGTGGCCGCCTCTTGAGCGCGGGATAATGTGATCAAGGGTCAGTTCGGAAGCCGGAAAAACCTTGCCGCAGAACTGACATGTGTAGCGGTCTCGAATAAGGATATTCTTGCGGGAAAGGGGGCGAGTTTGGTGGGGAATGCGCCGAAACTCGGTAAGCCTGATAACGGATGGTATGCGAAACTCAACCCGCGTAGAGTGAATGAAGCTGCCATTTTCTTCCTCGGTTGTGGCAGTGCCTTTCAGGACCAGCACGATGGCGCGCCTGGCCGCCGTCACGTTAATCGGCTCGTAGGTTGCGTTTAACACGAGAACCGGAGCCTGCAGCAAGCGTTCGCTTGCGTCCCCCATGGCTTTACCTCTCGAGGTGCGTTAAGCCTCTCAACAAGAAATAATTATGTCCAGTCGCGGCCAATTTCGTCAATACTTGTCGCCTCCGCGAACCCTCCGATGTCCGGGAATTGCGGCGTGGCCCGCGCTAGCGCTAGGGCAAAGACTTTGCCTGCACCGCCTTTTTTGAGTGCCTTAGCGCAGGCGGACAAAGTGGCTCCTGTGGTCATCACATCGTCTACGAGAACCACTTGATGGCCCTGCAGAGACTCCGGTCTCGCCACGGCGAATGCACCCCGTACATTTTCCTTACGAGCCGTATACTTCAGGCCGGTTTGCGGAAGCGTCGGCCGCGTCCGAATCAACACGCCGGCCTCAACTCTTAGTTTCCTTCCACCCGGTGATTTCGCAACACGGTGCCTCAGCCCATCTGCCAAGCGGTGGGCCTGGTTGAACCCTCTCTCCCTCTCGCGTGACTGGAAGAGCGGAACCGGCACAATCAGAGCCGACTCGTCTTCGACGAAACGATCGAGTTTCCCCCAAGGATGAGCGAGCAAGGCTCCTAGCCTCTTGCCGAGACGCTCTCGACGACGAAATTTCAACTGTAGGATGAGGAGTCGCAAGTTTCCGCGATAAATCCCAAAGATCCGGGCAAGATTGAAACTGCGGTCATCTGCACGGCACGCACCGCAGAGGGTTTGGGCAGAGTCGGCGGCTCGCTCAGAAATGATAGGAAGTCCGCACCGCTCGCAGCAGGTTCCTTCCCAGGATGCAACTTTAGACCAGCAGTCGCGGCATACACCCAGGCCACGGGCGCTGGCCACTTCACCGCTGCAAATGGAACAACTGGTTGGGAAAATGACCGAGAACAGGCTGTCAGCCAGCTCTTGGAGGAGGGGACGACTATCCGCAATTGAAGGCAAGCCCGGGTTGAACGCAAGCCTCGCTTTCTGTGAGCTGCGGTTCGTTACAGCAGACCCTTTTCCTGTTTCTCCTGGCACTCAATACAGTGACGGGCCCACGGCACAGCTTCCAAGCGCTTCTTTTGGACGCCTTGCTGGCATTCCACACAAAGTCCGTACGAACCATTATCGACGCGCTTGAGGGCATCAGCGATGAGCTGAAGGACGCGCCGGTTGTCGTCACTTTGGTGAAAAAGAAATTCCTTGGTGTACGAATTGGCCGCGCGGTCAGCCAAGTCCTGGGTAATCTCACCGTCTGCTTCGCGGCCATCTTGCTCTGACCTTGCAACCATGCGACGCACTTCTTCCTGTTTCGCCAACAACCGTTTCTTGTAACTCTCTACCTTCTTCTTGTCCATAGCCCTCTTACGCCATTCAGCTTTGGGATATAAACTTTTAATTTTATC
>JAKASH010000159.1 GCA_021828225.1 Acidobacteriota bacterium
CAAGGCTGCTCTGAAACGTCGGGTTGGTAGCGTTTCCGATAATTCGATATCTAAACCGGCAGCAGAACGCCTAGCCGCCCTCCTCAAGGACCGCGTAGTTCCCGGCGACGTTAACAAGGGGGAAATTCTCAAACGACTCGAATCAACGCTTGAGGGCATAGTGCGTGATTTGGTTGGGAGGGTGCTGCTCGAATCCATCGTGGAAAGTGCGTTGTCGGAAAGGTCAGTTCCGTTCAAACGGGAATCCGAATATGATGCTTTGCAAGGTGTGGTTTACGACTTCAGAGCAGATTTTGTTTTGCCAAATGCCAATCATCCAAGAGCATTCATTGAAGTACGTAAATCGTCCTCTCGGCATGCGTCATTATATGCTAAGGACAAAATGTTCTCCGCGATCAACTGGAAAGGGCGCAACGCCAAACTTCTAGCGGTTCTGGTGGTGGATGGGGACTGGACAGGAGAAACCTTGCGAGTAATGGCCAAGGTATTCGACTATGTGGTTCCAATCCAAAAAGTCACGGGACTCGTTGAAACCCTAAAAGCCTACCTTCAGGGGGATGACTCCAAGTTGAAATGGTTGATCGAGTTCAGGATTACTCCTTTCCCAGGGGGCTAGGCTTTCGTCGTGCGTTCCTGGACGTTCACGTTTGAGTGCTGATACGTCGCGCGCACGCGACCTACGATCATGGAATAGTCAGACTTTGAATTTAACGAAATGGAGTCCATTTGGAGTCCATTAGCGGGTCGACGAAATTGCTTTCCGTAGAATCAATGGCTTGGGATCGTCAGCAATCAACACCGTAGACGCTAAATTTTGTATTTTCAATCTAGGGTCAATTTCCCAAGCTGGACGTCGCGGGTTCGATCCCCGTCCCCCGCTCCATCTTTTCAGTAACTTAGGGAAGCCAGCCATTTTCGGTATTCCAAAGTATTCCATTTAGCGCCTAATTGACCAAGGCCGTCTCCAGTTTTGTCACCGCATCGGCCAACTGGTCGAGTTGGGCGACCGTGTACTCGTCCAAGTTGACCCCCACGCCGTGACCCATTTGGTCAGCAACAACCTTTGGGTCAGCGCCGACCTTGTGGTCAAGCGTTGAGTGGGTGCGCCGCATCACCTGGAAATTGGCCCAATCGAGTCCGGCTCTAGCCAGCGCTGGCCGGATATTCCGCCGCCAGATGTTGCCGATCGAAAGAGGCGTCGCCTTTTCCGAGGGGAACACCCAAACCTCGGGCCGGATGTCCGGGCAGATCTCCTTCCACGCATTGAAGTCAGCGGCAACTCCCGGCGGGAAGGCGATCTTTCGGATTGAACGCCGAGTTTTTGGACTGTCCAGCGCGCTGTGGTAAACGCGCTGGCAAATCTCCGCGTAGTTTTCATGGACATGCTTCCACTGCAACGCGAGAATTTCACCGGGCCGGGCTCCGCAGAGCGTGGCCAGTTTGAAGATGAGCCGGTCTCGTAATTCGAGTAGCCCAATCGCTTTAAGCACGTCGGATTTCTCCGTGGTCCGTTTCTCAGCGTGAGCAGCTCCCTTAGGCGTGCAGAGCGAGCCTGCGGCGTTGCGCTGGACATAGCCATCTTCGACGGCCAGATTGAAAATGGCTCGTAGGTCCCACCGCAAGTGATCCACGGCGCTGAATGAAAGGCCGGCCTCTGCCTTCCGCTCAAGGAACTCTTGCAGCTCCTCGCGCTTCAAGCTGTTCATCACCCGCGGTCCAAACTCGGAAACGAGGTGATGGGCAATGCGGTCCTTCGTGGTCATAGTAGTTGAGGCCTTCCACTTGTGCTCTCGACAGAACGGAATGTATGTCCCGTCAACGAACTCGCCGAAAGTGATCGTTGCCCGCTGGCCGCCGCTGATCGGCTGATTCAGTGGCGCCAGTATTTCGTGACGTTTGCATTCGCCTGCAGCCGTGTCATTTCTGAGCATCGGCCCAGAATCCGAGATCGGCGGCGGCCCTCCTCGTACCAGAAGAACATCCAGAACCGGTGTCTTCCCCGTTTCACCTCCTGTAGACTTCCTTTTTGGTAATGCCGAGAACGCATCTTTGTCTCCTGTTCCGGCGTTCGCAGCGTTGAACCTTGGCTTGCGACCGATGTTATCACGAAAGCACACGCCTCGATTCAACGGACTCTACCCATCGCATCAGAGATTCCCTACGGACCAGCTTCCGCCGTCCAATTCGGATATACGGAAAAGGCGGTAAAGACGGAACCTTCTCGTTCACGACGTTAGAAAGGTGGGCTTTTGAACATCTCAAGAACTTCGCCGCCTCGTTGAGTGTGAAGATGATAGGGTAATCGCCTTCCTGTGGCGGCGAGGAATTTTGCAGGGGAAGCGGATGCAAAACTTGGGATGTCGGCACAGCAGTTAAGATCCCTGTTTTATCCGGCGAGCTCCTCGTGACTAAGGATCTGCGTTTCACCAGCGGGGACCGTCCTGACAGTTCTTCCGCGGCATCCCAGGGTGCGCTAGCTCTTCCTTGTATAGTGGGCATAATTCGTTACCTCGCTTCTCGTTCAAAAATTGGCACCGGCTCTCATTCGCCGCCCGTGGTCCTTTCGCGAATTCTGCATCTCTCTCGGAAGCTTGGCCTGGTGCGCGGTTGGGACCACATCGTTGCCTTTAGCCGATGACGCGATGCTGACTCCGAACAAGCTGCCTCCACGCTCAATCATCCGCGAGATTTTTTTCCTGTCAAACGGCTGACAGCTATCCGGCAGCCTCTTTGATATTCAAGGATTTAGCGGGGGACATCTCAGGGCTGGAAATACTCCTGGAGCCTTGGCCATGTCCTCCAAGTCAGAGGAGTGCCCCCTACCAGGCAGCGAGGGGTTAGTGGCGGGGGTCGCGTTTCTTCTGATCCTCTTTCCGGTTCGTGTTGGCGGCTCGTGCCCGCCCACAATCACCGTCACAATCGCGTTCACCGGCTTGAAAAGTAGCGGAGATAACCTGAGTTTTGGGAACGATAGTCTTGACTGCAGCGAATCGCTGGGACTGCAGAACTGTCCTGGTGCCTGGCTCTGGAATATCGAAGGCAGGGGCGTTGTCAGCGACGACGCCTCGAAGTGGACCGTCAAACAGAGCTACACGGGTCGAGCTAAAGGGTACTACAAAGATAGCAACGGCAATCTTCAATCCTTCGACCATACCCTGAACCACCCCGACGACGGACCAGATCCAGCGTTTCTGCAGCAGCCCTCGGGGCAGACAACCGCGTACTGGATTGACAGCCCGGGAGCAATCAAGAATTTTCAGGTCCCTCCTCCTCCTACGCCCATTGATTCGATGACAGAGGTGGAGAACTTCACGACAAAGTTCTGCAGCAAAACCGTGACGAATGATTGCTCACCAGTTGAATGGTACGATAAGCTGGTGATCGATCCTGGGAGCCAGCTCGACACGTCGCTATCGGGAGCGGGGTACGGCTCGCTTACGACGAACTTTTGAGGTGATCAAGATGCGCATGCTTGCTTCGACCTTGGTTATTGTTTCGTGCTTGAGCACCGCTCTCGCCCAGGCGGGGCAGACCTCCGCCCCCGATGTCCAAAGTCTGTTCTTGCAGTTGCAGAACCGCAGCACCTCGAGTGAGGCAGCCAAAAAACTGACAAAGGTGGGGGGCGAAGATAGGACAGCAAGGAAATATATATCTGAGCATCTTCCGCCGTTAATCACGACTTCAGGCGGCGAGGTTAAGACGAACGCCATCTGGCTTGCCGGGAACCTAAAGATTGCCAGCGCTCTGCCTGCATTAGCCGCCCTGTTACGGCACTTCAGTCTGGTCGGCCAGACAGGTCTTGGGGTGACGGCAAGGTTGGACAATGACCCTGCGGGAAAGGCTTTGGTCCAGATAGGGGGGCCCTCAGTAGGCGCAGTCGCCCAAGTGCTGGAGCAAGGTGACAGTCAAGCGAGGTGGCGGGCCGCATTGGTACTTATGAGCATCGGCACGGCTGCTGCCGTCCAAGCGGTGCGCAGTCATATTCCGAAGGAGAAAGATCCGCATGTTCGACAGTTTATGGAAAGCTTTTTCAAAGGCGGTGCTGCCCACACAGCCGCGAGTGATCGAAAATGAAGGCTACGATATCTGCGAAGAGGCGGGGGAATGCGCGCAGTGGGGCGGCGCTGGCCGGGCTGGGTTTACTGCAAGCCACCAGGCCAATAATTGCGGGTCCCCAAAGCTTGAGAGCGCACTCCGAGGGCCAGGGCCCATTGGACCGCAGGCGGTTAGGAGGGCACATGGGCGACCAGAGTCACCCGTATTGCACCTTTTATTCGGATACCGAGGCCCTCGGCGATCACAGTTATGGCGACGCGGACTGGAATCAGGATTACAACACTCACGGGGGCGGGCTCTACTACCTGTGGTGGGACTCTACGAAGTCGAAACGGGACCTTGGGTACAATTCTTGCTCCACCCTGCATGGAGGTGACTATGTGCCGAGCGTTTGCAATTCCGCGTCGTATTAGGTGGGGCGCGCGCGCGTGCGCGATTGTTGCGATGATATGCTCCCTAAGCATCGCATCCGCGGCGAAGGGGCGCACCCTGTTCCTTTTGACCGGGACGTTTCTGAATGACGCGGGGCAAACATTTCCTGTCAGGCTGTACACCGTCGGCACTGATCACAAGCTGAAACTCTTCAGAGAGGTCGTCCCCGGCAGCGAGGGGCTTTACGAGGCGTTGGACGACACAGAGGGCAGGATTTACGTGGCTTTCCCCTATAACAACGGCGTCAGCCAGGCGCCGACAAAAGTCAGCATTATCCACAAAAATCGCCCCGGCTTGTCTGACGTGGTTGAATTCAATCCGGCAGGCATGCTCACCTGGGACAGAGCAACGGCCACAGCCGTCGAACCCGATCTCAAAAGCTATGCACTGTTCACGCTTTTCCCGGTCAGCACAGTTCACGTGGACGAGCACGCGGCCTTTATGAGGTTGATGCGCGGCAGCGCAACGTCACTCGTGACCATTGCGGGACGCCGACCGGCCAAAGGACTACGCGTGACACGGAACGACTGGAGTCTGTACAGCCATCTCACGTTCTACGGTTCGCCCGGTGGCCCCGGCGTGTACTTCGCGCCGCAAACGGTAGTGGAGAACGGTGATTTGGTGATGCATTTAGGGGGCAGGACAATTGTCGTAGACCGAGCCCCTAAACTCCCGACTTCAGCGACGATTCCACGGAGGATTTGGATCCTGGCGGCGAACCGGCGATTTGTTATCTCAATACCGCTCCACAATGGTGGCGGGAATTATACGGCCCCCGCAACGCTATACGTCCACGACCGCCGCAATAACACGTGGCGGGAACTCAAATCTGCGGGAAGCGTACCTCAATGCCGGATCTTCGGCTCGTGGCTGGTGACCAGAGTAAGGAACCTAAAAGAGGAAAGTCGATACACAGACGATAATCCGGGACATGACGATGAGAGTAATGAGTGGGTCAAATACGAGCGCCCCAATGTGAGGCTTGAATACGAATCTATCGATTCTAGCTTTTATATTCCCGGGATCTTCACGCTGGATAATCTTGAAGGCGGAAGAAGAATCACTCTGCAAACACGTGAGGAGGACAGCGAAATTCTCGATGTCCGCAAGGATGGTCTTGTGCTCTACCGGGTCAACGATTCCATCTTTGAGGCGCAGATCGAAGGCGACAAGCTTGGGCCTGCCACGCTTGTCGTCAAGGGCGAGGACGTGCCCGAAGTTCATTGGGCTTTTTGGTCCAATGCCCAAGTCAAAACCCAGGCTAAGCCAAAGGCTCCTTCGGCGGGAAATCTGCCCGCACGCCATTGAGCGATTGGTGATCGCCTGCAGGAACTGAACGTTTAGGAAGATGAGCGGAACGGTATAGGCGGTTATTGGGAAACACTCAGGAGGTGGGGAATGGCCAGGATTCGGAGATGGAAAGAAAAACTGGCGCTCGCGTGTTTTACGCTTTTGTTTTCGATTCCGCGGGCGCTGGCATTGGGAACCCAACACACCGCTAGGCACAGCAATGTTTCCTATTCGCGCCTGCTGACCGGCATGAACGGGAAAACGGCGTTGGGCGTTGAACTGATGACGCGGAGGCCCTTTGTGCGCCTCATCCGGACTTCGCGCGTCCCCTTGCCCATTGCGCTCGCTCCGGGCGCTCTAATGGCGATGGCTGCGCCGCTGGCCGCTCCAGTCCCCGCGTCGAGCTGCCCCGCGGGCGGGGGGACTTGTAAACCCTCCACTGCGGTATGCACCGTTCCAGGTACGACCTGCAACGTATGGATGTGCTCCACTCCCGAGGGAGGGAGGACTTGCAAGTCGTGCGGCAATTCGCTTGGGTGTGCCAGCTTCGTCAGCCACTCCTGCTAAGGCGTATTTCAAACACGGAGGGATCCGATCTATGGCAAGCCTGGACCTGCACTCAGCGATGGCATCCTGCGCTTGTTACCCAGTTCACGTGGACCTTCACCACCGGATGCTCTGGTTTGCCGAGGTCGAACTCCAAAACCCCCGTCACCTTCTCAAGAAGCGCTTCGGATTTACCTTTCGGCGAATACCGAGAGCAGATTCGGGCAGAAATAGCAGGTTCGGATAACAAATAGCAGGTTCGGATAATCAAAAACCATTGACAGTCATGTGACCTGGGATTACGCTGTCCGCCATTCGGAGATAGATCGTCGCGCCGGTGCTGAGTTTGGCGCCGGGAGATGTGCATGGCTGGTAGGCTCCAGGATTCACGCGCGACTGCGGACTGCGCTACGAGGTGGCTGCGTC
>JAKASH010000160.1 GCA_021828225.1 Acidobacteriota bacterium
CGAAGATACTGCGCCTCGGTGATTTCCATGAACCGAAGCATACCACAAAATCCTATTTAGTGTTAACAGGCCCTAGTTGTCTTTGGAGGTTGTCCAATTGCTGGGACAGATCGTGCGGGGTCTGTTTTGAGACCTCAATATGTTGCTCTTGAACGCCGAATAGAGGCAAAGCTACAGATACTTCGCACAATGTCATTAACAGCCAGAATGTTCTGCGAATAACTTTCATTGGCGAATTGCCGCGCTTCCCCCTATCGAGGTCTCAGATACACACGCCCACCGGGAAATTCATTTACCTGGTCGCGTGAGTCACCATCATTCAAAGCAATACTGTCCGGTAAAAGTTCAGAGCATTCTTTGTAACTGCCTCAGCACGCGAAGGTAAGGGGTCCTGATGGAATTTTTCGATTTCACATTTTTGTCGCTTCGTGTGCACCATAGGACTGCTTGCCACCCTATTTTAGAGGCAGTCCGTGAACACAGGTCAGACGGTTTTCGCTCAACTCTTGGAGTTCATCCCGACCTACCAGTTTCGACTCTGCGTCGATCGATACCAGGGCAATCGCTACGTCAAAGATTTCTCTTGCTGGGATCAATTCCTCTGTTTGGCTTTCGCACAGCTGACCTATCGCACCAGTCTCCGCGACATCGAAGCCTGTCTGCGCGCCCAGCAACCCAAACTTTATCACATGGGCTTCCGAGGCCGAGTTTCCCGCGCCACACTCGCCGACGCCAACGAGCTTCGCGACTGGCGCATCTACGCCGACTTTGCCCAAGTGTTGATTCGCATCGCCCGCGACCTCTACCGCGACGAACCTTTCGGAGTGGAGTTGTCCGAGACCGTGTATGCCTTCGACTCGACCACCATCGATTTGTGTCTGTCGCTGTTTCCCTGGGGGCAGTTTCGCCGCCGCAAGAGCGCGGTCAAGCTGCACACGCTGTTGGACGTGCGCGGCAGCATCCCGACCAGTGTTTATGTGACCGGCGGGCAGGTCCACGACGTCAACCTGCTGGACAAATTGCTGCTCGAAGCCGGAGCCTTTTACCTGCTCGACCGGGGTTACGTGGATTTCGCTCGTCTCTATGGCTTCACTCAAGCTTGCGCCTTCTTCATCACGCGCGCCAAAAAGGATATGCAGTTCTACCGTCGTTCCTCACGTCCGATCGAACGATCAACGGGAGTGCGGTCCGACCAAACCATTCTGCTGACCGGAGTGCGAACCGCACAGCGCTATCCGGATCCGTTGCGGCGTATCGGCTATTTCGATACCGGGAAGGACTCCCGGCTGACCTTCCTGACCAACAATTTTCTTCTTCCCCCTCTGACCATCGCCCAACTGTATCGGGCACGTTGGCAGGTGGAATTGTTTTTCCGCTGGATCAAACAGCACCTGCGCATCAAGGCTTTCTACGGCACTTCCGAGAACGCGGTGAAGACTCAAGTTTGGGTGGGCCTCTCGGTTTACCTACTGGTGGCCATCGTCAAAAAGCAATTGGGGTTGGACCTGAGCCTCTACAAAATTCTCCAAATTCTCAGTGTCACGATTTTCGAAAAACCCCGATTTTAGAGGGGTTTCTCAACTTTGCCGATGAAACCGAAACCCTGAACCTCGGTAAGCAACTGAATCTGTTCGAGTTTTAACCGGACAGTACTGATTCAAAGATTCACCTTGCGTTTTGCCACTTCCCACGAATAATTTCGGTGCGTATCTCCGCAGCCGTCTTGCCGGCTTGGTCCATCTGGCCGGCGAGGAGTGCCTCCTTGAGGCAGACATCACAGGTTTCAGCATGGCGAGACGCGTAGCAGTCGAGCAAACTGCGGTGCCCTTCGTCCCGGCTACACCAGCAGTGGTAGCAGGGTTGCTGAGCTAGCAGGCCTGGGTTATGCTTAGCTATCGGGTAGGCGCGCTCTGCGGTCGGATTCTTTTTGAAGAGCGCTGGAGCCAGCGTCCTTGGGAAAGGCTGGGCGGCCTCTGCGCTTTGATAGAACGCTGGAATCTGAGCGCCAGCCGCAGTTCCGCCTGATAGCGTACCATTTGTCTGATGAGTGGGTGAAGACCCAAGATAAGCGAAATAAGCAAGAGCAGGCAGACACACCGCCAGCACAAGGATCCACTTCTCTTCCCATACCCATGCCCCTCTCTTTGGCTTCGCTCGTACGGCTTTGCGATAAGTCATCAAGCCCACCTCCTCTTCAGCGACTTTTCACGGCTGCTATCTCTAACGAAAAGAGTGAACGAAAAGGCGCTACACGCCCTCTTCCCCAGTCTCGTGCAACGGCTGCAGCGAGCCGTGTCGCAGAGCGCGCTCCTTCAGCATGGCGAAGAAGATGGGAATGAGCAGCAGCGCGGCGATGGGCTTCATCACGTCCGAGCCGATGCCGTTCTCCCAGAGGATCGGGCCTAGCAGCCCGTGGTGAAAGTCTCTGAACATCACATAGATGGGATTGCGCTGTCGGAGCTATACGATTACAATGCGCGGCATGGCACTGGGAAAACGAAAGCGCGAGCGACAAGAAACTCTCTGGATTCCGACCGCTCAGGTCGCGAAGCCCCCGTCTCATCCTTTCTACAAACGTCTCGACGCCATTTTGGCGGATCACCAGTTTGACGACTTCGTGGAGAAGATTTGTGCGAAGTTTTATGCGCCCAGGATGGGGCGACCGGGTCTGGCGCCGGGTCTTTACTTCCGGCTTTTGCTGATCGGCTATTTTGAAGGGTTGGATTCGGAACGCGGCATTGCGTGGCGCACGGCCGATTCGCTGGGGTTGCGCGACTTTCTGGGATTGACGCTGAGCGATGCGCCCCCGGACCATTCGACCCTTTCGCGCACGCGACGCTTGATCGACGTGGAGACCCACCAGGAGGTGTTCAGCTGGGTGCTGCAGCGGGTGGCCGAAGCAGGGCTGTTGAAAGGGAAGACGATCGGAATCGATGCCACGACGCTGGAGGCCAACGCGGCGCTTCGCAGCATCGTGCGCCGGGACTCGGGCGAAGGTTACCAGGAATTTCTCACCCGGCTTGCGAAGGAGTCGGGCATCGCGACTCCCACGCGTGAGAACCTGGCTCGGCTGGACCGCAAGCGAGCGAAGAAGGGTTCGAACCAAGACTGGACGCATCCGCAGGATCCCGATGCCCGCATCACGAAGATGAAAGACGGGCGCACGCATCTGGCCCATAAGACGGAGCAGGCGGTCGATCTGGATACCGGCGTGGTCGTAGGAGTCACCGTTCAGGCCGCCGACCGGGGCGATACCGCGACCGTGATCAAAACCCTGAAGGTCGCAACGGAACAGGTCGAGGCCGTGCTGCCGAAGGGTGAAGGGATTCAGGAGTTGGTTGCGGACAAAGGTTATTACAGCACGGAACGGATCGTGGATCTGGAGCAGCAGGGCCTGCGAACCTATATCTCGGAACCCCGGCAACGCCGGCGCCGCTGGCGCGGAGACCAGGTGGCGCGGGACGCCGTTTACGGCAATCGCCGCCGGATTCGCGGCAGGCGAGGCAAGGTGCTGCTCCGCCGGCGAGGGGAACGGCTGGAGCGTCCCTTTGCTCATCTGTACGAAACCGGGGGCCTGAGGCGAACGCATCTGCGAGGCCGGAGGAATATCCTGAAGCGGGTGTTGATTCATGTGAGCGCCTTGAATCTTGGATTCCTCATGCGGGCTGCCCTGGGAGTTGGCACACCGCGGAGCCTCCAGGGACGAGCCCGGAACACCGTTTCTGCACTAATTCGGTCGTATGCCAGCGTCTTCGGCGCCTTGTCCATCACCATAGCATTCCCCCGCCTTCTGCCCTGGTTGAATTTCGACTTCACACGCTTGGCGGGCGGCTTTGACAGGGAAGACCAAAAACTCACTTTAACCACGGGCTGCTAGGCTGCGCTTGCTCGTGAGGCATGCTGGCCAGGAACTTGGTCACGGCCTCGACATACGGCTGGTGGCCCTCATTGAACCCTTCGCCATGGCGTTTGCCTGGAACGACAACGATCGCTTTCAGCGGGCTTGTCGACAAACCATAAAGCGTGCGTGCAATTGAAGGCGGCATTCGCTTGTCACCCTGAACGGCCACAAACAAAATGGGTCGGGGGTTAATGCGTGGAACGGGCTCGCGCAGGTCGAAGTCCGAAGGCTCGAAGTGCCCGCGCCACGCGACCCAGTGGATTACTTCTCAGCGAGCGGAAAGGCTGGCAAGGGTGGGAACCACCACCATCGCCGCCGGAGGATATGCAGCAACAAGTAGTAGTGGTGCCGGATGACATCCGGGAATATCAGGAATGTGCTGTCCGAGATCACGGCCCGGACGTCGGGCGAATGGGCCGCCGCCATCAGCGCTGCCGCCGCGCCCATCGAGACCCCCCAAAGTGCCACGGGGCGCGCGGCATGTTCCTCGGTGAGGGCATAGTAGACGGCCGCTTCGACGTCCAATCGTTCCCGGTATCCGAGCGTTGTGATCCCGCCGCCACTCTCGCCTTGGTGCCGAAGGTCGAAGAGCAGCCCGTTATAGCCAAGGCCGTGCGCAAACGCAGCCATCGGCAGCATTTCAATACGGGTGCGGTTCAGCCCGTTACAATAGACGATCGTTCCCTTTGCATCCCCTCTCGCGGGAACGTACCACCCCTTCAGCAGAATGCCATCCGTAGACCTGAACTCCGCGTCCTGGTAAGACATGCCGTAAGACTGGGGTGTCTTACCATCATTGGGATCGTGAAAGTGAAATGGGCTCGTGGTCGCGATGTTAGTCAGAAACCACGGCACATATCCATAAAAGAAAGCTACGAACAGAATCACAACGGCCAGAATCGCCCATCTCACGACTTTACTGACCTTTGACACAATGGCCAAAGTCCTACCCTCTTTGCTCCGGGATTTCTCGTCTTGCCATCACCTGCCGCGATATAGCTGAATCACTTGACTTGCAATCTAAAAGTCACCTTGCCTTTGCCGGCCCGTCCGTCATATTTCACTAGCGCGGACCACGTTCCTGCCATCCCGAGGTTCACCTGCCCGCAATAACGGCCCACGCCGCTTTGGGATACTGTGGCTACGGCAGGCATGCCTTCCATACCGGCCATGGTAAAGGTGATGTAGACTTTGCCAGCATCCACTGATTCACCGGTGTGAACGTTCGTGAATTCAGCGCAAAAAGCATTCTCACCCGTCCCAAACTTGCCAGAAGCGTTGGAAAGAGCTATGGACAAGTCTTTGGCGCGCTGGGATTGGATGACCTTTCCCCCAGCAGGGGACTTCTCACTGCCTTCCATGTCGGCCATGCTCTGGCTGTCCATCTTCATATTGCCGCACATGGACATGCCATCACCCATCTGCATGCCTTGCATGCCGGTTTGCGAAGAGCTTTGTTGATTAGTAGAACTCGCCGGCGTTGCCTTTGATTTCTTGCCGCAACCAGGCATTGCTGGACTAGCGAAGGCTAGCCCTCCGACAACCAAAACCGAGACGACCCAAATCAAGCGTTTTGCAATTTTCATGTTTGATTCTCCTTCTTCTAGTTGAATTTAAAGTGCTTCGAGTTCCCTATGTTCGCGATAATCTGAAAACGTTAGTTGCCAGCTTCAGCGCGCACGGTTAAACCGTTCGTCGTCTTTACTCATCTCTCCTTCTCCGTGCAACGGCTGTAGCGTCCCACGCCGTAGAGCACGCTCCTTCATGATGGCGAAGAACACGGGCACAAGAATCAGGACGTGAATCGTCGAGGTAACCATACCGCCGACGATTGGCGCTGCGATCGGTTTCATCAAGTCGGAACCTATCCCCGTTTCCCAGAGCAGGGGACCAAGGCTGGCAATGACGCAGGCGACAGTCATCAACTTGGGGCGCAAGCGTAACACCGCCCCTTCGATCACGGCGGCTTCGATATCTTCGTGCTTGAGCGGGACGCCGGTGGCCAAACGCCGGTCGAGCGCCTCGTGCAGATACACTACCATCACGACGCCAGTCTCGACGGCGATCCCAAACAAGTCGATATAGCCGACCCATGTGGCGACACTAAAAAGATAGCCGAGCAGCCATTGAAGAATCAGGCCCCCCGTCATCGCATAAAAGGTGGGTAAGATGAGCACCGTCGCCTCGGTCGCTGAGTTGAAGATCACGTAGAGCAACATGAAGATCACGAAAAACACAATAGGCAGAATCAACTCCAGCCGCTTTTTGGCGCGTAGCTCAAACTCGTATTCGCCGGACCATTTATAGGTGTCGCCAGCCGGAAGCTTCAGCTTCTGCTTGAGCGACTGCGTTGCGCGCTGCACAAAGCCGCCGTAGTTCGAAGTGTTCAGGTTGAGATAGATATAGCCGGTGAGTTGCCCTTCCTCGTCGCGGATACTCGCCGGGCCGCGCGAGAAGTAAATCCTTGCTACTTCACCAATGGGAATCTGTGCTCCTGTCGGCGTAGCAATGACGACCTGCCGCAGAGCGTTCAGGTTATCCCGAAAGTCGCGGTTATAGCGCACGTTAACTGGGAAGCGCTCGCGTCCTTGAATATTCACGGCAATATCTTCGCCGCCGATACCGGATTCGACTGCGCGCTGAACGTTTCCCACCGTCAGGCCATAGCGGGCCGCTTCCGCCCGGTTCACCTGAATGTTGACGTAGAACCCGTCGGCCACTTTTTCCGCAAAAGTTGACGCCACTTGAGGCATCGAGGAAAGTATTTGGCTAATCTCGGCCGCTACCCGCTGTATTCCTTCGAGGGTTGGCCCCTGGACTTT